>JAEYUE010000123.1 GCA_023433655.1 Pseudomonadota bacterium
TTCATGGGTGGGCGCAGTCCGATGAGCCTGGTGCAGGCCAACCGGGAAGTGCGCCTGTGGTGTCAAACGGAGGCCGGGATGCGCATTCACGGGACGACCAAAGCTCAACCGCGCCGCCAGTTCGAAGCAGTCGAGAAACAGCGTCTGAAAGCCTTGCCGCAGACCCCTTATGACCTGGCGATCTGGAAAAAGGCCAAACTGCACCGCGACTGCCACATCGTTTTCGCGGGATCCTACTACTCCGCCCCCTTCCGGCTGGTGGGACAAAGCCTGTGGGTGTGTGCTGGAGCCAGCCAGGTGCGCTTGTCCAACGAAAAATATGAACTGGTGGCCACCCACGAACGGGCCAGCCAACCCGGCAGCCGCCAGACCCATCGCGATCACTATCCGCCCGAGAAGCTGCCCGGGCTGGAACGCACCTGCGAAAGCTGTCTGGTGCAGGCAGCCGAACTTGGCCCGGCAGTCCAGCAGGTGATGGAACAGATCCTGGCCGACCCAGTCCTGGACCGCATCCACCAGGCAGGCCGATTAGTGCGCCTGAGCGAAACGTATGGCCATCAACGCCTGAATGATGCCTGCTAGCGAGCGCTAGATTACGGCGACGCGGCTTACAAAACGGAGAAGAACATCCTCAAACACCATCTGGACCAGCAAGAAGCGCCCATCCCGGTCCAGCTGGCCCCGGCGCTGACCTTTTCACGCCAGGCAGAGGAACTAGTGGGTGGCCTGGTCGAGGTGGAACGATGGAACTAAAACCGCAGCTTTCCCACCAACTGCGCCAGCTGCGCATGTCGGGCGTAATGGAGACGTTGGAGGTGCGCAACCGCCAGGCGATTGACGGTCAATGGTCCTTCATGGAATTCCTGTCGCGACTGTTGGAGGATGAAACCGAGCGCCGCGCCCAGAAGCAGCTCAGCATGCGCTTGCGGCGCAGCACGCTGAATGACACCAAAACCATTGAGGGCTTTGATTTCCAGTTCAACCCCAACCTCAACCGCCAGCAAATTCTGCAACTGGCCGCCGGTGACTACATCCGTCAGCACCGCAACTTGCTGATCTGCGGTCCGACCGGGGTGGGCAAAACCCATCTGGCGCAGGCCCTGGGCCAGGAGGCGGCGCGCCTGGGCTTCGATGTGCTGTTTGCCAGCGTCCAAAAGATGCTCCAGCAGTTGGGCGGCGGTCGCGCCGATGGTTCCTGGGAGCGCCGCATGGCAACCTACCTGCGCCCGGATCTCTTGATCCTGGATGACTTCGGTCTCAAACCGATCCAACCGCCCGGCCCGGAAGATCTGTCCGATGTGATTAACGAGCGCTACGAGCGCGGCAGCATTCTGCTCACCAGCAACCGCGCGCCCAACGAGTGGCCGGACCTGTTCCTCGACCCGCTCCTGGCCTCCGCTGGCCTGGACCGGTTGCTGGATCGTGCCGAGGTGGTCATCATCCGCGGCGCCAGTTACCGCGCGCAAGGCCGTTCTCGCCTGATGGAGGAGGTGCCGACCACCCCAATACAACCTTAACGATTTCCTCGATTTCTATTTATTCCCCCGCAAAAGTGGCGCAGTGTTGCCGAAGATGACTGGCACAGTGTGGGTGAAGATCGCTGGTACATTTACGTGTTGATATTGACATCAGTCGAACATCTGCAAGTGATTATTACCGCCGGGCCACTGGAAGAACTGCCTTATGACCTGAGGCAGCAGTGGCATAAGATTTGCCTTTCATTGCATAAATACTTCCCCAACCTGGTATACCCGATTCTACAAAATCTTACACCGTATCAGATCAAAGCGCGGTCAAAGGTCCTACAGCCAATGGACTCGCTTGGCCGTCAGAAAACCATGGAATTCATGCTGCGATTGCTTTTCGATGCTGACCCGATGAAGCTCAGCCTGCCATACCAGTTGATCAGCTGGCTGATGGGCTACAGCCAGTCTTCCTCGCCCCTGCGCGATTTCCTGGTTGAGCGGTTGGTGAGGTATCTGTATTTCCTTCACTGGAACCCGGCAGAAATCATCTCTGAACCGCAGACTTTTTCCGCCTTCCTATAGGTAAGGCACGATACCCCTCACTCTATATTGCCCTGACAGCCCGGACCAGTTCATATTCCAAATCAACCACTGCAGGTGTCGCAATCGCAACACTGAAGCGCGCCAGCCTGGATTATTTGCTTATGCCAGATAACTCAATACCTCAAAAATTTTTGATGGAAATGAGAGCGACCCTCCCAGAGGATTATGCCGAGTTAGATGAATTTGGCAAAGACCGCGTCCTCAATCAACTTGCATTTGCGGCCCAACGCAGGTGGTTCTATGGTGGATTTCGGACAGGGTATCGCCGACATGATGCGCCGGAAAGGCTCGCTGACCGATTTCCGCAGCTTGCTGCGCCGTTTTGGCGATACTCCGAACCGTTATGAAAGCGGCACCATCGGTCGTTGAACGGATGTGGTTGATCGTCCGTACCTGACCATGCTAGCAGGCCTGCCTCCCATCGATCTGGCCCCTTTTGCGCAGCGCGGCAGTTCAATACCCAATAGGAATTATCTGCATAGGTTTGAACCCTTTATTATGGATATGTTTCTCTAGAAGCTGATGTGCATATAAAATCATTAGATAAGATGGAAGATTTCAATCGTCCGCCACATCGAAAGCTACACCTTTTTAATTCATCTACATCGCATTCCACCCGATTAATGACGGGAAAGTTCAGGCCACCCATCTATCCTAACTGGGTGAAATTCTAAACTGAACCTGCGGGAATCCACAGGTTCAGTTTGAAGATAATTGATGTATATTGTATTTTACCGGGGTCGCTTACTTGTTAGTAAGGCCGACTTTCTTTACAACCGAATAAAACGGGGGAGCGTTCGATGGCCTGCATCAAAGTAATCATTGCGAATCGTCAGCCATTTATGTGCTCAGGAATTCGTTCCGTACTATCATCGCAACCAGATCTGCTCGTTGTTGGTGAGGCAAGAACAAAGCAGGATACCAAAAGAATGTGCTTGGAACTTCAACCGAAAGTCCTGCTGCTCGATCATACACTGATAAAAAATGATTGCCATGTGCTGCTTCATTTCCTGAAAAAAGAAATCCCAGAACTCGAAATTATCCTTTTGCTCGACCATATGCCAGAAGGTGAGCTGCCTGGCTATTTCACGTGCGGTGTTAAGGGCTGTCTGATGATAGATGAAGAAGTTGGACCCTTGATTCGCGCCGTTAATGCAGTAGCATATGGAGATACTTGGTTCAGTTCACCTATTCTTGACTCTCTTGTTAAAATGGCAAACTTACAGGCCAGGCTGGGAGAAAAGCAAAATAGCCACTCCCCGCTCAGTATTCGAGAGAAAGAGATCATGTACTACGTTGCAGCGGGGATGAGCAATCAGGAGATCGCACGAGAATTGTCCATTGCGGAACGAACTGTTCGCCACCATGTTGAACAAATAATGATCAAACTCGATGCCCCAAACCGAACGAAAGCAGTAGTGGTTGCACTAAGAAATGAATGGATCGCGATGTAACTGTAAAATGCTATCTGTATGTCCACGTTCTCTGGCACACAGTTTCTGAAGATATCTGCCTATCCCTCTAACTATGAAGAAGTTGACTGCATCGTTAATATACACCAGACCATTGCCTTCCCTAGCTCAGTTCGATCAACAACTTTTCGCCGATGACGATCATACCAATTATTTACCTAACGTCTGATGTGAAATGCACCTATGAAGCCGAAACGACTTCAAAGGTTTGTACATTAACACCGAAATCAACCCACAGCAAGTGCCGCAGCAGATGAGCGGTCATCTTGGTGATCACCCGCGTAGTCAAACCCAGGACGGTTTTTGCCAGCAGCCGCTCGATGTTCCGTCCGGTATCCTGGATTTCATGGAACACGCCTTCGATCCGTTCGCGGATCTTGCTCAGCCAGCGATCCAGGCCAGGGCTGTTCTGGTACTTCTGGTTGGTGCGGCGCGGCGTCCAGATCAGATTGTTCGTCTGATCAAAGATGCTGGTCTGCCATTTCAAGCCCAAAAAGCCTTTGTCGGCAAATAGATCGCAGTAGGAGAAATAGTCGATCACGGTTTCCGCAGCAGCACGCTCGTCGGTATTGGCTGGAACCAGATCATAGACCATCGGAATGCCGTTCAACGTGCTGACCGCTACCAGTTTGTAGCCAAAGTACTTCAGGTTGCGGCTTGCGCACTTGCCATAGTTGGCGTTTCCGGCAAAGTCACTGCGCCGTTTATCGCGTTTATAGCTCAATACCGGCACGTGTTTGGTATCGAGCAAGTACTGGCTGTGCAAATGCCAGCCTTTTTGCACGATCCAATACCGCCGCAGCTCCTCCACCAAGAGACGCAACGACCGGGCGCGGCGGTTGTACTGGCTTTGATCGACCAGTTTGGGAAACAAGGCCAGATAGTTGGCGCGAATAAAGCCTACATACTGGGTTTCACTGGGAAAGGGAATGAATTCTTGCACCAACATCAACGTGATCATCTCGCTGTCCGTAAATTCTGGCTTTGCGCCGGCTTTCCCGCGCAGCAGTTTGGTTCCTTCACGTTTGTACCAGTCATCTACCAGGACGAAAATGATGGTAAAAAGGTCAATCATGGATATACTTGTCATGGGAATGTACCTCGTGCTAGATTAGGTTCGCACCTTTAATCTTGAGGACATTCCCATTTTTCGTCAACCCACTTTCGATTTCACATCACACGTACCTAATAATTGGGGCATGTTTGCAAACTCATGGATTGGCAAGAATCTAGTTGATTTCCATGCAAAAGCATATCTTATTAGACAACTCCGCCAATCATCGTTCACAAATCTGCAAAAAACGGAGCATGGCGAACACCTTAAACGGTCGATGCCGCACAGGTTAAACAGACCAAGTCGCACACCTTAAACGGTGCATGTCGCACACTTTGCCAGGGGGAAAGAAGCGCTGACAATCCCAAAATCGGGTATTCTGCCTCTTCCAAAACGAGGAGGAAGGTATGCCCCAAGAGAGATTGTCCGTGAGAAAAATACGCGAAGTCATCCGATTGCATTTTGAGGCAGGATTATCCAACCGTGCCGCGGCGCGGGCATGCCGGGTTTCTAACAGCACGGTGGGCGAGTACCTGGAACGGGCCAGGCAAGCAGGCTTGCGCTGGCCGCTGCCGGAAGGGTTGAGTGACGCAGAACTCTACCGGCATTTATATCCAGAAGACAGCAAGGCCAAGCCAGAGAGCGACCGTCCCATGCCGGACTGGGAGGAGGTCCACCGCGAACTATCCAAGCGCGGGGTAACCCTGACGTTGCTGTGGCAGGAATACCGGGAAAAGCATCCCGATGGGTATGGGTTCACGCAATTCCGGTTCTATTATCAGCGCTGGAACAAGGCCCATACCAATACCATGCGCCTGCCGCACAAGGCAGGTGAGGAAATGCAGGTAGATTACGCCGGGATGACGGTCGCCATCACCAATCCGGAGACGGGGGAAATCCGCCGAGCGGTGGTCTTTGTGGCAACGCTTCCCGCCAGCAGCTACACCTATGCGGAGATCCAGCCCTCCCAGGAGCTTCCGCACTGGCTGGGCGGGCATGTGCGCGCATTTCAGTTCTTTGGCGGCATTCCCCAAACCATCTGCCCGGACAACCTCAAGTCCGGTGTAAAAACTCCCAACCGCTACGAACCGGAACTCAATCCCAGCTACCAGGAACTGGCCGAGTATTACCATGTGGCGGTTCTGCCTGCCCGGGTGCGCAAACCGCGCGATAAAGCCCAGGTAGAAAACAGCGTCCAGAATGTGGAGCGCTGGGTACTGGCGCCCCTGCGCAATCGCACGTTCTTTAGTGTAGGAGAAGCTAACCGCGCCATTGCACCCCTGCTTCAGGCGCTCAACCAGAAGGAAATGCAGCACCTGGGGAAATCCAGAAAACAGGTATTCGAAGAACTGGATCAACCGGCGCTGCGACCGCTGCCCGAGCGTCCGTACGAATACGCGGCCTGGAAAACCGCCAAAGTCAATATCGACTACCATGTCGCGTTTGAGGGCCATTATTACAGCGTCCCCTTCGCCCTGGTACGGCAGGAGGTGCGCATCCGCGCCGCGGAAAATCTGGTCGCCATCTTCCACAACGGGCAGCAGGTGGCCGTCCACCCGCGCAGCCTGGCGCAAGGCCGTTTTTCCACCCGTTCCGAACACATGCCGCCCACGCACCAGTTCATGTCCGGCATGAACGAGGACTGGTTTCTACGCGAGGCGGGCAAAATCGGCCCGCACACCAGCGCCTATATCGCTGCTGTATTGAAATCTCGTCCGTTCCCGCAGCATGCCTATCGTTCCTGCCTGGGCATCCTGGATCTGGCGCGCCGGTACACGCACCCGCAACTAGAAACCGCCTGCCAGGTCTTGCTGGCAGCCCACCTGCTTTCCTACCGTGATCTCAAAAATGAACTCGAACGCCTGGCGGCGCAAACGCCAGAGCCTGTCCTGCCCGCGCATGAAAACGTGCGCGGCCATTCGTACTACCAGTAAAGGAGACCCCATGAGCCAACAAACCCTGGATGACCAACTGCACGAACTGCGCCTGTCCGCCTTTCGCACCGCCCTGCGCGAGCAGCAGGCCAACCCGCAATACACCGATCTGTCGTTTGAGGATCGTCTTTCGCTGCTGGTGGACGCCGAATGCAGCCAGCGCCGTGAGAACCGCGTCAAACGCAACATCCGCGCCGCCGGTTTTCCCATGACCGCCGCTTTGGAAGATCTGGACTTCGCCCCCGCGCGCGGACTGGAACGCCGCTTTATCCTGGAGCTGGGGCAGTGCCACTGGATTGCCAGCCGCCAGAATATCTTGGTTTTTGGCCCGACCGGGAGTGGAAAATCGTTTCTGGCTTCCGCCTTTGGCGTTGCGGCCGCTCGTCTGGGTTTCACCGTGCGCTACCACCGCACTGCCCGCCTGCTGCACGCACTCACCCTTGCTCGCCAGGATGGTTCGCTCACCCCGTTGCTGCGTGCTTTGGCGAAAACCAACCTGTTGGTCCTGGACGATTGGATGCGTGATACCATTTCCGTCCAGAATGCACAGGACATCTTGGAGGTGCTGGACGACCGCTTTGGGCACTCCGCCACCCTGATCGTTAGCCAGGTACCGGTGACCGACTGGCACCTGCGCATCCCAGACCCCACCCTGGCGGACGCAATCCTGGACCGCCTGGTTCACAATGCCCAGCGGATCCATTTGGAGGGTGAATCCCAACGAAAATTACGATCCCAGCGCTCCATGCCGAACACTTGATGTAAAATCTTCTTGTCAGCGCTCTCACCCTTGCAAGTGTGCGGCATCCGCCGTTTAAGCTGTGCGCTTTCACCGAAATGCGCAGTATGCATTCATACGATCTATTTACAGGTATCGAGCGAAATATCCCGACTTGCAATTACAAAATATACTGGCGAAGCATCCAGGAATGGCAAATCGATCCTCACCAGAGTCCCATCCTTGCGATCAAACATCCAGTACTTCGCACCAGAATTGTCACTCTCTTGATAGGCTAAAAAGCCGACTCGATCAATATCTTTCAAGGGGAAAATTTTTTCAATATGATACCCGCCTTGTCCCTTCTTCGGGAAACTTTGCACCAATTCTCCGGTACGAACATCGTACCAGGCGATGAGGGTATTACTATACTGTCCCTGTCGGTCTTCCCCATCGAGCAGTAGCAGAATCTGTCTACTGTCTCTTTGCCACCAGAAGGTCGACATTGAAGGTCCGTACAATGATCCAGGAAGTTGCATCCATTTCAGCGTGTAATCTTCCAAGTCTATCAACCCTATCTTCCCTAAACCCTGTTCCCGCCAGCTTATAAAAGCAATCCAGTTCCCATTCGGTGAAAACTGGATCTGACGGATATTCTGATCCCGAAATTCCTCACCAAAATGGGTAAGCTGTGTCGTTAATTGGGACTGTAGATCTAGTATTTGGATCTGGACAATCCCGTTTTCATCTCGATCAGAAAAAGCGAGGTACCTGCTATCCGGTGACCATCCTGCACCCTGGTAACCTGATCCGCCCCGAGGGGTGAGGTTATTGGGTAACCCATTCTGGTCATTGACCTGCATCAGTTCAAGGTAGAGGTTGCTCGAATCACGTTCATCGAAGCCATTATCACCGGACGGTCGCACGAAACTGATCCATTTTAAATCAGGGGAAGCGGATACATGAAACCGTCCCTCATACGGGTATTCCGAGTCAAAAAAGATTTCTCTGCGATTAACAACCTCCCACTGCATACTAACTGTATTTATCTGGATGCCATTACCCTCAGGAAGCTTATTTTGGAAACCATAAAAGAAACAGGGGTCGAGTGAAAATGTGATATCCCCATACAGGTTATCCGTCTTACGCAGCGTTTCACCATATTCATTTACCAACCGAGTTCCCATCTCATTACGGTATGCGTTGATGATCAACTGGAAGGTATCCGAGGAGAAATGTACTGCCTCAGGGGTAACAGCGGGGGTTGCCGTAAGCGCAGTTGCTGTGATATTTGTGGTAATTTTGGAAGAAGTACCAGTATCGGTTTCTCCTGCAGTAGGAGTGAACTCTAATGCTGGTTGTGTAAAAGGCACTCTGGTTGTATTATTCTGACTACAACCATATAGTAATAGGAAAAATGTCAGAATTAATGACAAGATATTTCTACTTAAGGCTTTTATCATCATTGTTTTATCCATGATTTTGGATACCAACTATCATATCCCCCAAAAGCGGGTGAAATATTAAACCAAGTTGTGTTCAACTGGGACGGATCTGAAAGCCAGTAGCCATTGCTATTATCTAATGTAGCAACGCCGTTTGTAATCAACACTCCACCTGGCCGTCGAACTTCAAAATGAAGATGAACATCTGATGTACCTGTATTTCCCATATGCGCTACTGTATCACCTGCTGATACTGTGGATCCTACACTCAAGCCTGTAACAGGCTGATAAGTACTACCACTATCATATGTTTCTGCCTGAATATGAAAATAAACTGCATAATATTTCCTGGAATCAATTGTATGTTCAATGATCATGGCATAACCAGGAGCAGTTCGAGTGCTATTCGCGATGATTCCAACAACTTTTCCATCCCCAACAGCCCATAATTGTGTTCCTTCTCTATTATAAATATCAACTCCTGCATGAGCACCAATCGGGCGGCCAGTTCCAGGATCTATGCTTTTCATCCATCCGATTTTCTCATCGTCGGATCCCTTTGGAACATCAGCATCTTTCTTGAAGGTATTGTGGTGTCCAAACTTTGTACTCAACCTTCCACTTGTCGGTTGGTTTTTTAGTAGATATACTAGCATCCGCTGATCAGGATGCGTATAAGTAGTTCTTCTTGGGTCGCAACCTTCCATCGAATCCTCACATATATAATGTCCTGTTGGATCATTATACATAATTGGGTTATTTCGTGTATAGGCGTAGCGATCGTAGTCTAAGGGATTGTACGGGTCTGGTACAATATCATCAGGCGACAGGAACCGGTTAAGATAAGGAGAATAATACCGGGCATTATAGTCTATCAACCCAAATCCAGCCTCATTGCGTTGTCCGGTATACCCACGGTCAGTAGGCACATCCACATCCGACCATCGTTCTTCGCCAAATGGATAGTACCGCACGTTGGAAACAATATCACCATTCGCCCGCACCGTCATGGCATTTGATGAAAGATGATCCACCAGAGCGAAAGTTAAATCTTCGTTCCCGTCAGAATCACGCCGTTCAATAGCAGTTATTTCACCGAACGAGTGATAGAACGTTTCGCTGGTGACTGAACCGATTTCCTCAGTGGTTGTACTCCAGCTTGCATTGCCTGTTCTGTCGACGACTTTAACACAGAGTTTGGGGTAAGCGGGGTATGCCACAAACTCCATCTTTTCCAAAAGTGCCAATGGATAAACATTGTCATCTATTGTGGCGATGTTGTCTGGATTAATGGCTGGATCACAAGGCGCCCCTGTTTTTACAAAGCGAACATTGTATTCTCTGATTCCAGAACCGCCCGCGTTATCGCTCGATTTCCAAGATGCAAAAAATATTGCACCGGGATGATCTGGAAGATCAACTACAGGCGCGGAAGGCGCTTCGCTATCAACCAAAACTTTTACATTCCTAGTCGCAACATTATTAAAACCATCAGAAATTTGGAAAGCGTAGGTGGTTTGATCGGGTGGCGGCGGGAACGTGCTTGCGCCATACTCACAAACAAACGTCGTCGTTGTTGCGTTATCTGTGCGCGTTGCATCAAACGTAGCCGTTTTCCCAAATGCGACAGGGCAGGTTACAGATTTTGCTTTTACAATTCCGCCCGGAACAATGGACGTATTTAGATCATCATCAGCAACAGTTATGGTTGCTTTTATGCCGGAAGTTTTATCACTCACATAGAATGAATTAATGGCAGTGTCTGCGGCAACACCATTTTGTGCTTCCATGTGAAAGCTGTACATCGGGGGGGTGGTGTCTTTAATGAGTTTAATTTTCGGCGCAACATACTCATATCCTGTAGGAGCATCCCCCAACTTAATGTCTTTTTCTATGTTAGCTTGACTGCCTGTGATTGAATACGTTCTTTCTACTTGTGAAATTTTGTCGGGCGTTATAATCGTTGCGTTATAAGCCGCCGCGCCAAACATATCCGGGAATGTCAATTGACTAATGGAAGGGAATAGGGGCAATCCGGTGTCTCCTTGCCCCGTTTTGGCCTTAACCGTAATTGAGCCAGTTGAGTATGGGCCATATCCGATTACCCAATCACCGCCGCTTTCGGAGTATGCCGCAACGCCAACCGCATCTGTTGTGACGATTTCGGTGATCACTGGGGTCGCTTTGAACCCACCATTGTAAATATATTTAAATGTTTTTGGAGAGGACGGTGAATTTCCCGCTTGGTCGACCGGGTATATTGACAAACACCAAGACCCATTTTCTGTAACTGGTGAGGGTTTCCATGTCGCATAAGTGGGATCGACTGGATTGGGCTTGTAGTAATGGGTGAGAAATGTTGTTTGATCAGTTGTATAGTCGCTTTTTGTCCATTCTTTGGTCTGTTTAACTACAGCAGGACACGTCCCATCTGTGTTTGCTTTCAGCCAGTATATGTCGTACTGGGCAGTGGGATCAGATGATTTCGCCCATTTAAAGACTGGATCATTGTAATTTGTGCCTTGAAAAGTGGGATCAAGGTTCGCGTCCGGGAAACGATTGAGACTATCTGTAATTTTGGCAGTAGACGGCAGGGTTGGATAGACTGTATCATAGATGTAGGTAAAAATTGCACCTTCAGTCGATGATTTATTCCCGTTTTTATCTATGGACTGGACAAATAAACGATATTGACCATTTGAAATTGATGTCGCTCCTTCGGGAATTGGCCCTTCGATAGTAGTCGAAAGTGAAGAAGATGATTTAACTATGGTTGGGAAACTTTTCGTGATGTCGTCGTAATACCATTGATATTCGTATTTTGAAAATCCAGAACTCGGTTCGGCATCAGAAAAGTCACTTAGGTATAGTAAATATAACTTTTTCTTTGTTGGGATGCCGCTCACTATCTCAGACGGATTGACCGACTGAACTATTGGGCTATTGGGTTTTACAGTATCCACACTGACAGTGCGCGTTGTGAAATCCGCAGGTGTATTCCCGGCATAATCTGTGGCTTTCGCTCTCACCGTAAAAACTTGATCTTCATCCACAGTAATGCTACAGCTAGAGATACCGACATTACTGCTACTACTACACTCATTTGAGTAAATTTCCCCAGAGTAATAGCGTGCATTAATTGCAATGGACTTAACACCACTGCCGCCGATATTATCACTGGCTTGAGCAACAATCGTATTGCCATTTTGAACAGTAATGCTGTTGATGGTAGGGGCTGTGCCATCTATTTTGACGCTTCCACAAGGAGTTATATTACTCCAGTTTCCAGCACGATCTAATGATCGGCAATACAATGCGTCATTCTGAGTGGCTTTCAGTTTAGTGCTATTGTAAATGTGCCGGATGACACCGTTTTCGTTGAAATCCCAGTTCTTGTCATTTATTCCTGGGTCAGCAATATCAGCAAGATACCAATCCACCTGATTGTATGATCCGTAGGTGTGAAAAAGGCCGCTCCCACCTGTGTCTTCGCCGGAGATCGTTAGTGTATCCCCGTATTTGTTCCATCCACCATTCGGGCCAAGACCTGAAACAGATGTAACTGTAGGTAGAACGCTATCGTAGGCGGTATTAACAACCATGTAATATGTCAACCCCGTTGGGTTGTAATAGGTTGTTTTTACCGGATTATTTGAATTCCAGACACTAAATGCAATTAGGTTATCTCCATAAAAGAAACCACTGCTGTCAATATCACCTAAATACCATCGGGTATCACCTGTTAGTGTTGTGCTATTGTTGGTAGACAGATTATCTTCTTTGCCGTTGATCCAGAGTTTGTAGGAATTATCGGCCCAAATGTCAATTTTTGTGTTGTAAACGTATTGGCCTTTGGGGATGTATACTTTGCGCCGATGTAATTTGACGCTGTTCCCTGATTGATACTCGCTGAATAGAATGGCATCGCGTTCAGATGTATCAGCCCCGCCGTTTACAAAACAACCCCATTCATAAAAATCATCACTTAATCCTGGAATTTCATCATCATTCCCTCTGTATAAGTCTTCAAGATAATCCCATAATCCTGGAAAATTTAGGTAATCTTTATAATCCCAATAACGAACCATCTCTCCAGGTAAAAACCCCGTCCACCCGCGAGAGGTTTTTTGATTGCCCCACCCATACGGGTTTTTTGTGGGATCGCTAGTATCATAATTGACATCAGAAAACCAGTTCGCGTAAGGCCCAGAAGTGGGGACGAAGTTGACATTGTCATGTGCAATAGCGGTATTCATAGATAAGACTCTGGCGGTGATTGGTGCATCATCAATCGCCAAGGTGCAATTATCGGGGTCTTCAATGTTTACAATAATTCTTTTTGCGTGATTAGGCGTAGGCGTCTGAGCTTTGACAACATCCAAATTACCAAAAAGCATAGAAAAAATTAATACCGAGTTGAGAACAATATTGAAAACCAGTTTAATTTTTCGGGAATATTTATTCATGAGGATTTACCTTTTTAGGAAGATTGCTTTTTTGCGGAGGTTTTTCCCATGAAGTTTGGTCAAACCTCCGCAAAGAATGCCGAGTTTCTAGTGTTTTTTGTCGTCCAGCGCCGTAGTAACGGGGGAAGAAACGCCAGTACCTGTTACTATTTGCTTTTCGTATGAGCCATTTAGGTAAACTGTTGTCACTTCGACAGACCGCCCTAAGGAATCTTTTATCCTCTCTACTCGCAGGATACGGTTTTCGCTCGCCCCATAGGTAAAGGTGACTTCATGATCATAGGAAGACGGAGATGGGAGTGTGGCGGGTGGTGCAGGGGGTTTACATTCAGCGTCCCCTTGACTATGACCCTTATCGTTCCAATAGACCTTTTTTAGAAGATTATCAGCTGTCCATTCCTGGTGATACGTAACGCCATCTTCTGTGCGGCAGACCATATTACCATTTTGGTCATAGGTATACTTTGTCCCATTCCCCGCTTCAATAACTGCGTGAGGTTTTGAATTATCGTATACGTAATCGAGGGTGAACGTCACCGCACTTCCATCCTGTGTTAAGTTCTGCCGTCCAACGAAACGGCCTGACCAGGGAAAGGTTGATGCTTGCGGGTCTTCAGGATCGCCACCATAGATAAATTTTTGGTGGTAATTGGGGATATCGCCCATTGCATCAGCCCTTGCTGTTTTTAGACGGTTCATGGCATCGTAGGTGAAGATATGGGTCTGATTACCCCTGGCGGTTAGATCAGTCAGCTTGGTGATATTTCCACTCGCATCATATGCTTCATAGGTTAATTTGAATATATTTGCCCCATCAACTTTCTTGCCATATGCGATGGACATCAATTTGCCGCCCAATATATCCGACCCCAGTGTTATCCCATCCACGACCTTAGACGCGTTTACATGATAAAAGCCCTTTGTTTGGAACAGGTTTTCAAAACCAAAAGGTAAATATCGGTTGCGCCCATACTCATCAAACGCAGTATCTTGCCCGCCAATTATGTAATTACCAGTCGAGTCAGAAGATCGGTGAAGGGCGATTGAGCGACCTTCATCATCCCGGATAATAGTGTTTATATGATTCATACCCGGATACGTAAGACTCTGAACTTGACCATCGAAGTAATAATCAAATTTCATTTCAAAATTACCCATGCCCGGTTTCACATCATTGATAAGTTTCAGAGCATAATATTGGCTTGTGAGACGTCCGTGCATATCATAAGCCATATAAATAGAACCAGCCGGGATTTTGACCGCTACAGTTTTACCATTTGGATATGTAAAGAATGAGGGAGAAACATCCGATGTTGTTGGGGGTGTATCATAAACATAGGAGAATGTGTTTTTAATATCCCCTGGATTTGTTGTTGGACAGGCACTTTCATCAACACCTGTCGTGCTGGCATCGTCAACCAAATCCGGGTGGTAAACGCCGATAGTCCGTATTAACTCATCATAATAAGTACAAGTTTTCTGCCCATTCGCATCTTTTTGCTGAATTAGGTTGCCCATCACATCATAGGTGTACTCCCAAAGTCCCATATTCGGGTCATTCATGGTTTTCTTGCGCCCCATGAAATCGTAGGTGAAGGTGGTAGCATGGTTACTCGATGAAGTGTCGTTTGAACTCCACATGGGTCTAATTGCCGTTAAATTATTTTTTACATCATATTCATATCTTATTTCGGAAATCTGCGCCCCTGTATGCGCGAACCGTTTAACGATAGCCATTCGACCGAAATTGTCTTTATAAGTCTTTTCAAAGTTTCCCGACGCATCTTTTGATGTTTCTACTGTATAAAGGTTATCATCCTCAATGTCAACATCGTAATCCTTTTCAACCCGGCTACCATTCGCCGCAACCACTGCAATTAATTGACCTGATGCATCATATACATTCCTACTGCTTGCCGGATTTTCACCAGGATGATCTGCTGGACGATCATAAGCGTTGCTCATGCCACTTGGAATATCATATGGGACTGATGTGCTTAGATTCCGCCCCAATTTGTCAAACGAAGAAAAGCTGATAATGTCGCGCCCGTTTATCGTTAATAAACCCGTGAAAACATCTACATCAGCAACAGATGAGATATATTTCCGCCCAAGCCCATCATAATAAGAGCGTGTTTCTGTGTACCGCCCTGTTCCAGCCGTATCAAACCACGATTTTATAGATATGTGCGGTGGGGTTACAGGATTTGTTGTTTGGTTGAAGTCGCTGTAGTTCGCTTCATAGACGGGTTTTACTGTCAGAGATGGATCACCCAAATCTTGCTTTTTAATGAGTTTTGTTCGTCCGAAAGCATCATACTCGGCCTCAAGGATCGCACCGCGAAAATCTATTTCTTTGGTCGGTAGACCCAGATAGTAGCCATTTGATCCAGACAGATATCCAAGTGTGGTTCTCCAACCCTTTATCGCTGGCCCAGTCTCTTCCCAAGCGGCGACCGCATTTCCCATTGTGGAAATGTATCCCCAACGCTTTTCAACCGTCCCCTTTGTGGGTTGGAAAATAAGGGTATTCGTCCCTTCTTTGAGAAAAGTTTCATTTTTTATCTGATTCCCATATGCATCATACGTGGTGCGGGCATCAACATAAAGTGGATCAGCATAATTATTATTTCTAAACTCAAGTAAACGACGTGAAGCATAAGGGACACCTGACTGCGGCGTGCCAGGATTGTTATAGGTGCAGATTGAACTGCCGTTATAGATGGTGCATGAAGCGTCTACGATATCGCTTGGTTGTGTATTGCAAGCAACAGTGTCACTACATTTGTATGTAATCGACGCGCCGGGAAGAGAAATTAGGTTGGTGATCGCCGTCCCATCTGTAGACTCGGATTGATTTGGTACGTAAATGGTTTCAACTTTCCTGTAAGCAGACCAAGTCTTCGGGTCATCAACATTTGCCCCTGCGTTGTAAACGCGAATCAGAGTGCTTGTTTCGTTATTAAAACCGTCATATCCATTCTCGGTGTACATTCCCATGAAGTGATTAGACGTCTCAGCACCGTTTTTTCCGTAACCCCGAGATACTTCCCACTCTGGTCGCGTCCATGCCGATATTTGGTCAAGATAACATCCTGTCTGCTGGACGCCATATACATATGCTCTCGCACAGAACGTAGGCCAGTTTGGTAAATTTTTCACTTCAACTTTCTGTTGATTGTTAATCCAAGAAAGCAAAACTCCATTGCTGTCGTATGTTTTTACCTCTGCCACTTGCCCTAGCAGGTAATCTTGTTGATGGTATTTTGTTTCTACTCGGTTGCCCTTTTCAGCCCCTGTGAGGATTTCATTTGGTTTACCGTTGGCGGAATTAACTCCATCAAAGCTCAAGTTGGTAACTGTAACAACCGCGTGTCCCCAAAAATCGCTATTTATAGTGGTGAGGGAGTAATCATGCCCGTACAATCCGGCCTTTTCTGAAAGGCCATCAGGGTTTTGCGTATTTTTCGGTGAATTAACCCCCGGTTTTTCATACGAATATTTTGTCACGTATTTGTCCCCAAAAACCAAATCCTCTGTGATCTGCATGAGAATACGGTAATGCGTGACAACCGGCACGGCCTTACATTCCTTCACATAGAGCCATTTCGTGGAAGTGTTCTTTAGTGTCAGAAAGGTGTTTTCTTGTGATCCTGCTCTCGGTTTGGCATCCGAGTGGATGAAAACCGTTGATGAGTAGTTGTCGTAACTGTGATATGCAGAAGCGGGGACGGAAACGGTTTCGCTTGTAAAGTTTGTGGTTGGCTGGCTCTGATCTGTTTCTGTTGTGATTTGATACGAGCCGCCGTCTTTTGCATTTACCGAGCAGGTGATATTGTATGCAGACCCCGGTTTATTTTCAACCGATCCAAGGTCGAATGTGCCACCCGCAGGGATGTGAAATTCTCCTGTTTTTAGGGTTTTCGCAGTTTTATCATCCCCTTTGGGTGCGGCATAGGGAAGGCCAGCGGGGGTACTTGGATCGAGATCTTCGTAAATAAATGTGACTACGCCGCCCTGACCATTATTGACCTGAGTTAAGTGCATGTGGTCGCGTCCATTTACTTTTGTTGTACCCCAGAGTGTTTGCTCACCATATTTAAAGGTGATGGGCGGTTGGCTGGCCTGGGCTTTTACACCATATTCCGTGATGCTTTCAAGAACCAGAGCCTTTCCTGTTGCTCCCGCTTTTTTCCATTCAAAGGTCGGGAATAAATTTGGCGTATTGGTCTGATCATTGTAACCAAGCTGGTATTTATGGGTAATCACACCATCCGCGTAAACGACAATCGAATCGAGCTTCTTTGGCTCATACCGATATGTTGCGTTCTTTTGCGTATACGTGTCACTAATATCTTTTCTATCGGAATAAATAAATTCTACTTTGTAATAATCGCCCGAATACTTTATTTCTTTCAGACGTAATGAAACGTCCATATTCCCTTCCAACGTTGCTCCATAGATATTTGAGAAAGTCTTGGGTATCCGGTCAAGATTGTCTATTTGCTCATACGTGAAGGTGATTACCTGCCCATTTGGGTATTTCGTCTCGGTTAAGAACCATCCCCAAGGCTTATTGCGATAGGTATCGCCGGGTTCTAATGTATATGCCCGTCGATCAAAGGTAAACTGTGTCCCAACTTTATCCCAGACGACCCATTTATCATAATGGCATGGACTACCTTGGCTTGCGATGGTTGGACAGCCAGAATTGACAGGCGCGGTGGATGTGTTGGATGCGTCTAAAATGTATCTACGAATCTTCCAGAAATTCTGATTCATCGGCTGGTAGTCCATCCATTTTCCATCAGCCGCCTTGTTTACAGGAATCAATTGGGAGCTAAATCCACCGACCACCAGAGAGAATGTATCATCGACTTCGGAAATCTGGCTCTTTTGCGGATTGCGGAAAATCGAGCCGCCCGCATCCAGTGACCACCCGATGCCAGTAATGCCGCCCTGCGAATTGATCTTTAACCCTTCAACCGACTGACTGCTGTAACTCAAACTAACAGAGGGAGCAACCCCTCCAGCGCCAGTTGGCACACTGATTGGGAAAGAGTAAGCCGCTGATCCGGTGAAACCAGATGTCTGTGCGGCATCCAGCGGTGGAGCAAGAAGTTTATCAAGGGAGTTCGTGTTGACACTAAACAAACTGAAATGGTTTGTTTTCGCCCGCAGGGTCAGTGTGGATTCGTCAAACCGCGTAATGAGGGGCATCCATTCATTGCGGGTTGTGTCAAAATAGGAAAGAACAAGTTGTGTCGCGTCAATGGGATAGAATGGGTCAAGGTACTTTGGATCAACAGGAACAATAAGTTCCGCTTCTCCATTGAGTTGGTGGATTTCAGTTGTGCCATCTGATGACTGAACGGCGATAATCTCATACATATCCTCAAATGGAGGAACGACTGTCATGTTATTGACTGTTACTGTTTGAGGACTCCACACTGTAACATTAGCCGGTTCTGGTAATGCTGCCGGAGGAATGTTGACGGAAATTCCTCCGTTTGGATCAACCACTTCACCGCCGTCCGTGGACGTGATCGGTTCTGTTCTTTTGGCGGTTAACTTAATAGGCATTGGCGAATGGATAATGGTTGTTCCATCCCGCAATTCAGCATAGATAACCGAATCCTGTGCAGTATCAGTTGTCATCAGTTGTAATGAGCCTGACGCCGCTGGGACAAGAATATCGAAGGTGTTGGCGGCGGAGTCGTAAATGCCATTCGCCGGAGTTTCCGGAGTAAAACCTGGAGGTAGAATAAAGCTTATCTTCCAGTTCGGTACTAGGGAAGGATTATATGGATCAGCATTAATCTGCCAATCGATTTCAACCAATTCGCCAACTTTAAAATCGGGGGTAGCTGCTGATAGCGTTAGTTCGCAGTTACCAGCCGCGATACAAGAGGTCGCTGTAGGTGTAGATGTGGGAGTAGGTGTTTGCGTATTCGTGGGTGTAGGAGTAACCGTAGGTGTCGGTGTTGCGGTTTCCGGTGGCGTTATTGGGCTGATCTTCATCAAGATGACATCGGTTTTTGTTGTCTCGTTTTGCACCGCATCGTAGCCAGCCACGATTGGAAAGTTTGTGGAAAAACTACCACCAACCATAAAAGTGTTGCCAGCGGGATCTATTGCCGTTCCGAACGCCCAATCATGTTCAGTACCGCCAAAATGGGAAGAAAACACTAAAGTATCTCCTTCTGCCGCCAGAACACTGAGAAACGCATCCTCACAAGGGGGAGTTGCACAACTGTTAACACTGGGTAAATACAAGGCATCTTCGGTTGGGAAATCAATGGATGTTGTGTAGCCAATAACATGTGCCTGATTGTACTGGTCAACACCGATGTCGAATGCCTCTTCATCTACGCTACCGCCAAGATACGTGAAGTAGGAAAGCGTGAAGGGGGAAGATGTGGTATTCACCTTTGCTACAAAGACATCCATGACACCTCCGCCGAAAGTGTTTTGAACAGCGTTTACAACGGCGAGGTTCGGAGATTCCGTCTTTCCTGTGATATAAATGTTGTTATTTGCATCTAATTCAATGCCATAACCATAATCCTCATCAGAGCCGCCCAGGAAAGTGCTGAACAGCATTGCGGCGCTTCCCGTCTGGGTCAAATCCATCTTCATAATAGTGGCATCGATGCCCCCACCGTAGGAAGCCTGTATAGGATTAACTTTGGGAAAATTGGATGAGGAAGAAGTGGTCATCCCTGCCAAATATACATTGTTGGTACTATCCAGGGCAATGCCATATCCATCTTCCCAACCAGTACCACCAACCAGGGAGCTATACAGAAGGGATGACGAGCCGGACAATCCCGGATCAATTTTGACCACAATTAGATCACGCGTTCCGGATTTGCTTGTGTCATAAGCGTTTTCTGTGGTAGGAAAATTGGTTGATTCTGTGTAGCCTGTGGCGTAAACGATGCCCGCCGAATCAATCACCATTCGGCGGAATTCTTCTTTTCCGCTACCGCCAAGGTAGGTGCTGTACAGGAGTACGTCTCCCTCCGCACCGATCTTGGTGAAGAATGCATCTCGATCTCCGCCGAATGACTGATACTTACTCGAAGTCGTTGGGAAGTTGGTTGAGGCGGTACGTCCGGCAACGTAAATGTTGTCGGAAGAATCAACAGCAATTCCATAACCTTCATCATAACTTCCCCCGCCCAGGTAGGTGCTGTACAGGATCGCTGTTCCGGTGGGGTTAAGTTTTGTTACCACGACATCGGCATCGCCAGAACGAGATGTTTGACCTGCATTTGACGTTGTCGGGTAGGAACTGCTCATACTGTACCCGGTGAAAATGATGTTACCAGCCGAATCCACCGTAACATCATTGCCCTCATCGTAGCCGCTGTTGCCAACGTAGGTACTCCATTCGAGCGTGGGGTCGATCACAAGCTCGAAATTGGGGTCATAACCGTACGGCAGAGCAAAGGAAGCATTCTTATTATCCAAGGAGTAAACAGCTGGCACCCAAATGGTTTCGCCGTTAATGACCTGCCATGCAATCGGGGCAGACTCTCGCAGAGTGCGCGTTTCACCCGCTCGGTTTGCCTTAACCTGCATAGTACCATCTTCGACAATGGCGACATTTTTCCCTCCTTGGTAATCCCATTGGATAACCGAGGGATCAGCTTGCGGAGCAACAATGAAGGAAGTCTTGATGTTTCCATCCCCGCCATTGACTACCATATCAATGCCCGGATAGATTTCTTTGTACATAACAGCACCATAGGTTGGGACATCAGCGACCCAACCTGCAGGATCATCCCCGTATAGGAAGTTCGCCTTACCAGGAAGTTCGTTGAGGCCAATCACTTCGGAATTTCGATTAGCGCCTTTATACTTAACCTTCAACTCAAATGGCTTTTTGTATTCTGGTAGGCCTTCGCTATTTTTGGGTTTGCGAACACGCTCGGCAATCGCCAGATGCAATTCGCCAGGTTTGAAGAACAGCGAGCCGCCGTGATTGGAGACGTGGAACTTTACATTTCCATCTTCAATCTGCCCCTGATTAGGCATAAACGAAACGGGCATTTGAAACGTTCCATCTCCATTTTGTGCCAGAGGCGTGTAATTGTTCACTTCGGACGCAGCCCCGTTAAAGGACAACTGTTTCTCCGCGGTTTTTTCCGCAGAAGACGCTTTTGCTGGCACTGGCTGAACTACGCCAACTATTAACGTAGAAATGTAAATGAAAACAACTACTGCATTGACAACGCGATTTTTTGTCATAAAATGCGACCTCTTATACAAAATAGATCTAGAAGATTTCTATAGATTCAAGCAAAAGCTCAACGACGGAGCGCCAGGCAGATCACTGCTACATAAAGGTTTTCCTTATTTGGGGCAAGTGTTCATCCTTACCCGACGCTGGTGGTGATTGATAAACGAAACAATCATCTCGATAATCTATAAGTTTGCAGTACTTGGAAACCAACCCGATCTCCCAACTTTTTGACAACCCGCAAGGTACAATCAAAACTGCTCCGTACTATACAGTCGATCAGATTTTCACCTAATCAAGTAACCATCTCCTCTGAATATCAACAACCAACAACTAGCATTCCGAGCGCTAAGCATTGCAGGATCAATATTGCTCCGTCGCGGTCCTGCATATTATGGCTGTGACCATTTCTTGCACACTAATCCCCGATGTCCACCAACAAATACCGTTTCAGTCCGGTCACCTACTTTCTTGCGTCAGCCGCGTACTCCACCATCCTCCTCCGCTTTGACTGGCTATAGATCAAAAACCGTCACGCGGTTGGGATTCCTTCCCAACCTTTCATCACTGGGTATTGGTCATCTGCTATCGAGTGTCTTCGATCCCCCATTCCTGAAAGATGAGTAATTGCGCTTTGGTTTTGCCTTCAGCAATTTTTTTCGACTACTTCAGCTTTGTCTAGGTTTCAGGCACTTTTTAGAATAACACCTCAATTTACTATCTGTAATCGGCTTAAATGTCAGTTCAACTTACTGGCGTTTAAGCCGATATTTAGGTAACTTGTCAATTGTGGGCTAAATAGGAGCTGCTGGAACAGATTTAGCGGACGTGTTCAGGCGCATCAACACTTCTACTAAAGAAGCTGCTCCGCCATTAGTGTAGGCAACCTGAGCGATCATCCTCGAATTCCGCCAGCCCTAATACCGTTGAGGCTGTGCTTCCCCACCGGCCATTCATACGAAGCAATGAACTTATGAAATAAGTCCATTCTTTCGTGTTCATCCTAACGGGATGCACCATACAAGCACACGAATCAAATGATCACACCTTGTAGCATAGGCTTGTGAGGAGAGTCGAAAAGCTATTACAAGTTATGATCTATTTCCTTACTCTATATTTTATTAATAGCCCCACCAGTAATGGCAGTCGCTGGTGGGGCTATTCTGATCATTATGCCAATGTATTACAACCGCATATTTTCAACCGGGGTCGCCTATCGATGCACCCGCTCGATATCCATTTCCGCGAATTTTGCATAAATTGCAGACATCATCCAACGAGGTGTGTCTTAATAAGGCTTGAAGCGTAAACACATCACCGCCAGATCGAAGATAGGTGATCGCCATGGTGTATGTCGGAACTTTTGTGGATGAGCATTTTTCACGCCGGCATTCTCAGCAATTCGAAGGATCAGATAACGCAAGCATTCAAGGTTAAAAAGACGCTCATCCTGGTGGAAAACAGTCGCGCATCTGGGTCATTTCGATCATCACGTGCAATAAGGTAACGCCAAAGTACCCGACGAGCACTTTTCCCAACAAACACGGTCTGACCTTTTCCGGCTTTTGCGCCACCTTCATCGCCGTGCTTTAACACACCCTTGCCGTTTTTCATATCCACATCTCCTATCTTGAAATGAGAGAATTCAGAAGCACGCAGAAAAGTATCCAGTAAGAAAAGGATAATCGCCTCATCACGCTTCGCATTTGCCCGGTGTATGGTGAAGGCTTTGCGGTTTCTGTAGATAGGAAAACTGCATCTTCCGCTAAATCGTTATCCAGTCATTCTTTATAGCAACCACTACTGCTTTTGTTCGATTCGGGACGCTGAGTTTGTACATAATCTGCTCGACGTGGTGGCGCACGGTGCGTTCCGCAATGACTAGATCCCGTGCAATCTCCTGGTTGCTCATCCCCGCTGCCAGGCAGTTCATGATCTCTCGCTCGCGTCGGCTTAGCGGAGAAGGCTGGTCTTGCTTTTCTCCGATACGTGTTTGCAAGTTTGCCTTTTTCATAAGCACGTGAAGAATCGGGGAGCTGAACCAGGTATCGCCAGACGCAACGGCGTGAACGGCGCGAATCAATGGCTCAGCTTCCTCGTCTTTCATCAGGCAGCCTTTTACACCGCAGGTAAAATAGCCAGGCAGCTCACCTTCTGGTTCATGGTCGAACAATAAGATGATTTCGAGTTCTGGAATTTCGTTTTTCAGTAAGTGAAACAGAGTATTGCAATCATTCTTAATCAGCATATGGTCGAGCAGCAGGATCTTGGGCTCAAGCTCAATACAGATTCTTCTCGTATCTTGCTTCGTCCTAGCCTCACCAACAACAATCAAATCTGGTTGTGTTGATAATACGGTACGGATTCCTGAGCAGACAAATGGCTGGTGATCGGCGATGATGACTTTGATGCAGGCCATCGAGACTCCCCCGTTTTATTCGGTTATTTGAAAAAATATCTTAAGTCTCTTTGGAAATAAATAATATAAATAAAATATACATCCGACATTCACCAAATAAAACTGTGGATTCCCGTAGGTTTAGATTAGCGTTTTATCCACAATAGCAATGTGGGCAAGCACAGTACCTTTTGTAATGTTACGTTTTACTGTAAGCCAGCATGACAAATGACCGTAAGCCATGAGGGAACTGAAAAACCAATTGACAAGCGACTCCAAAGGCTCTTTCATAGCAGTCACAACCCAATAGCCGCAATCCTCCTTTCGTAGCCCCAAAAAGGCGTTCCCCACCGTATCAGATAACCGCGGCCCACGTGATGTCTCGTTTGTAGAGCGAGCGTCCGTGGGCCGTTTTTAATTCCATTCGCAAGGTGACCATCCATGTCCTTCCTCAAAACTTCTTTTCGCTATCTCCTTCTGCTCCTGCTATTGGCTGCCGTTGCCTTCACAGCCATTGCTTCCCGGGATGCCTGGCTGCCACTACTGGATCCCAGTGCCGCCGGCGACGAGATCGACCGCCTACCACCCGATGACCGCATGGCGCTTGAGGCTGTTATGCAAGGCATTCAGGAGTTTTATTCCTTCGACAGCGCTGCTGGACCAGACGCCTGGCTGAAGCGCGCTTGCAAAGCGATGAGCCAGGCCGGATGCAAGCTCGCTACGCTCGGCAGCGCTCCTTTGTGGAAATCCCTGGGTGACAAGCCATTTTCCTATTCCGCACAGGTAGAGGTGATCGAAAAGGTTTCTGACCGGTCCTTTTCTACGGAGGATGATGAAGCTTCCCAGGTTTGGAAGACAATCATCACCCTCAACCAGCCACTTCCCGGCAGCAAGAACCAGACTGATACCGCCTATGCGCTGGTAGTCAATGAAAATGGGCAGTTTCTTTTCGAGCGCTTCTTGACTGCTCCGGAAAGCGCCCAGTTCGAAAACGAGGCAACGAAATGATCCACACCCATATCCCTTCTCGCCTGTTGATGAGCTTCCTGATCCTGCTCGGTCTAACTGCCTCGTTCCTACCGGGCGCTGCGCAAGCACAGACGGATGACCCCTCCCCCTGGGGCGAAGTGGTCGACGAGAACGGCAACATCCGCTTCGACAATCTCACCGACCTGGGTGAAACCACCGAAGCAGCCGAATGGATGGACATCCCGCTGCCCTTTGGCCAGGAGATTGATCTGGACGCCAATTACCACCGCTACCAGACCCCCCGGATGGGAATGTCGTTGTGCTGCCCTCGCCGCTCACCCTGGTGATGATGGCGACCAACCCGCAGGAAAGCGGGCTGAGTGGCGCCACATCCCAGGTTGGTATCGGCGGCATGGCCGCGGCAGAATTCCTCGGGGGACTGCTGGGCAACAGCATTGACTGGGACCGGGTATCCAGCCAGAACCCCGAATATGTCAACCCTAACCAATTCTGGAACGCAGTCATTTCTGGACAGGAAAACGTGTGGACCTTCTTTTCCGGCTTCGAATTCCTGGGCGATCTGGCAACCCTCTCATATGGCGACCTCAACGTGCGTATGGGCCTGCTGATGTATCTGAAAGGCGCTACCAACTGCTCCCAGATCCCCGGCGGCTGCGCAGGAATCATCGCCAGGATTCCGACACCTAACCCATCAAAAACACCGGTTATCCCTATCCAGTGCCCGGCACCCACCATCTCTCAGGGCAGCCCGACGCTATCCATCCTCAAAGGAGAACCGGCCAAGCCGCTGGTGATTGGCCAGGATCCGGAGAAGCGTGGCGCTGATGTACGCATCTCGGTCAGTATTCCACCGGTGTTTCACACCTGGTATGAACGCGTGGAGAAGAAGGAAGACGTCTGCCGGGCTGCGGCAGCCACAGAAACCTCCAACTGCACCACGGCGGCCGGCGGACGCGGGGTCATTGAAGAAGAAGTGGTCGGTTACGAATGCCGCCAACACGTGGATCGCTACGAAGAGCGCATTACGAATTTGACTGCGCAAGCGAATCTGGATGCTCCCAGCCGGGTATGGATCACCACAGGACTGGCTGGGAAATGGTATGAGGCCACGCTCAAACGGCCGGATATCAAATTGGTTCCTGGATTGGGCTCCGCAGAGACAGGGTGGTAGCACGAGAAGCACTTACTAAAGCGAAGTTGTACATCTGGATGCGGGATGAAGTGGGCGAAGTGTATTCGGATGACCAATTTGTTTGATTCCGGGATTCGGACAGCCAGCCGACTCGCTTTTCGACTTGAGCCATCATTTTTCGGATGATTACTTTAAAGGTATTCAAAATATTTATTAACAATGTTTCTTTCTCTACTGTATAATAACGTAGATCGTCCGACATAATACTGAGGTGCATCTTGCAGTTTACGGATTTTGAAATTAGCCTGCATCGTCGCTCCCTTGGCGCGTATTCCCTGGAAATACGCTTCAACCTTCCAGAAGATGAGGCTGATCACCGGGTTGTGAGCGAAGCAAAGTTCGATTTCGTGGAGCTGCGTGCGTTGGAACAAACTCCTATTGCTTATGGTCAAAAGCTCTCGGAAGCGCTGTTTGTGCTGGCCCGTCGCTACGCGAGGCGCTGGCCCGAGCACAAGTGGCAACCCAGCAGCAGAATCCGCCCCTGGGTTTACGTATGCGATTGGTAATCGGCCCCAGCGCCCAGGAATTGCACAGCTTGTATTGGGAGACCCTGATTCTACCGCAAAGTACAGCGCCGCTCTCCACCAACGAAACAATCCTATTTTCGCGCTACCTTAGCAGCCGCGACTGGCGCCCGGTTCGCCTACGCCCGCAAAGCGCCCTGCGGGCGCTGGTGATGGTCGCTAGCCCATCCGACCTGGACCGCTACCAACTGGACCCGATCGAAGTGGAAGGGGAAATGCAACGGATCAAAGATGCCCTGGGATCGGTTGCCGCCACCTTTTTGCCCGGATCCGGCCGCCGTCCAACGCTCAACACCCTGATTGACAGCCTGCGGGAAGGAACGCATGACATCCTTTACTTGGTCTGTCACGGCGCAATAATTAAAGACGAACCTTGGCTGCTGCTGGAAAACGAGGTGGGCAAAGCGCAGCGGGTTTCCGGAGACGATTTAGCCAACCGGTTGCAGAATTTGCCCGAGCGTCCACGCTTGGTAGTACTGCTTTCCTGCCAGAGCGCAGGAGCAGGTACCAGCGAGGCGCTTACCGCTCTAGGCCCGCGACTGGCCGAAGCTGGCATACCGGCGGTACTGGCCATGCAGGGTAATTTCAGTATGGATACCGCCGCTCGCTTTATGCCAGTCTTCTTCCGAGAGATAGTTAGGGATGGGCAGATCGATCATGCGATGGCCGTGGCACGCAGCGAGGTTCGCGATCGTTTTGATTTCTGGATGCCGGTGCTCTTCAGCCGGTTGAAAAGTGGTCAGGTCTGGTACGTACCCCGCTTTAGCGCGGGCGGCGCGTTCGATGCTTGGGAAGCGTTGCATAACGCCATCCTCGAAAAGCGCTGTACGCCTGTCCTCGGACCAGGCCTGATGGAGGCCTGGTTCGGTCAGCCCGGCGAGATTGCCCGACGGTGGGCCGAGAAGTATCGCTACCCTTTGGCCCCCGATGACCGCGATGTGCTGCCCCGCGTCGCGCAGTACATTTCTCGGCGCGATGGTGCCAACGCATTACAGTCTGAGTACCACCGTGCGTTGCGCGAGGAGATCTTCAGACGCTTCCACTCGACGCTGCCAGAAGACTTGGTGCGGGCAGATTTCTGGAAAGCGTCCCAAGTGCTACAGGCGATGGAAGCCGTCGCCAGCCAGAGCTGGGACAGCGCGGTCACTCGTGTGCAACGGCAAATAGCCGATCTGTGCCTGCCGATTTATATCACCACCAACCCCGACCTCCTGCTGGTCCAGGCGCTCAAAAAACGTGGCGCCCGCCCGCAGGTGCGCCTGTGTCCTTGGTGGGGACCGGAGGACGAAGAAGAGCTGGAAAGCAAATGCCTATATGATAGGGAGCCGACAGTCGAAGAGCCGCTGGTCTACTACCTGTATGGACAGCTGGAAACGCCTGCCTCGCTGGTCATCAGCGAGGACAACTATTTTGACTTCCTGATCGGCTACACCCGTCACAAGAAACACATCCCGCCCATCGTGTTGGATGTGTTGATGAGCACCAGCCTACTCTTCCTGGGTTTCCGCACCGATGATTGGGGCTACCGCGTGCTTTTCCGTACCCTGATTGCGCAGAAAGGCATTGCCCAATTCCGAGAAAACCGCCACGTCAACGCTCAGGTGGAACCGGAGGAGGGCCGCCTGATTGACACCCAGCGCGCCTGTCGCTATCTGGAAGAGATCTTCACCAAAGATAATATCGCCATCTATTGGGGTCGCAGCGAAGATTTTATGAATGATTTAGCTTAGTGGTTGGAAAAAGCCGGCCACGATTAAGAAAGTTTTTGTTCTTAACCAATGCAATCTCCCTTCCCTTCCTCCAACCCCTACGTGGGCCCGCGCGCTTTCGAACTAGGCGAGCAGCTCTATGGGCGTTCCGTCGAGACACGTGATCTGGTAAGCCTGTTGTGCGCTGAGCGCATCGTCCTGCTGCATTCGCCTTCGGGGGCCGGCAAGACCTCGCTCATACAGGCAGTACTCATCCCGCGCATGCGTGAGCGAAGGTTCTTTGTTCGGCCGCTGGCGCGCGTTAACCGTGAACCGACGCAGCCAATCGAAGCCGGGCATCTCAACCGCTATATATTCAGCGCGCTCAGCTCCTTCGAAAGCGCGCTGCCCCCGTCGGAGCAGATCCCTGAAGCAGAGCTGGCTGGGCTGACCCTGGCAGACTACAGGGAGCGGCGCCCCCGGCCGGCTGGCGCGAGCTTTGAATTGTTCATCTTCGACCAGTTCGAGGAAATTCTCACCCTCAACTCGGCCGACCCGGATGCCAAGACCGCCTTTTTCGCCCAACTGAGCCGTCTGCTGTACAACGATACCTGTTGGGCGCTCTTCTCCATGCGTGAGGACTTCCTCGGCGCACTCGATCCTTACCTCAAATACATCCCCGACCGCCTCGGTACGAACTTCCGTCTGGATCTGCTGGGGCCTAAGGCCGCCGAACTGGCCTTGCAAATACCTGCGAAGGCCGCTGGCGTGGATTTTATAAATCCGGCGGTGCAGCGTCTGGTGAACGACCTGCGCCGGGTGCAGGTGCAGCTTCCTGATGGGCAGATGGAAGCCCGCCTGGGACCGTATGTTGAACCGGTGCAGCTCCAGGTGGTGGCTTATCGCCTGTGGGAAAGTCTGAAGCCAGAAGATAAAACCATTGGACTGGACCATTTAACTGCGTTGGGCGATGTTGGCCAGGCGCTGGGGGATTACTATGCCCAGCGGGTAGCAGCAGTGGCCCAGGAATCGGGGGTTGGCGAGCGCGCCATCCGCGACTGGTTCGACCGCCGCCTTATCAATGAAGGCGGTATCCGCACGCCGGTACACCGCGGCCCGGAAACCAGCGCTGAGTTGGCCAATGCCGCGGTACACCGACTGGAAGACGCGCACCTTGTCCGCGCCGAGCAGCGCGGCGGGGCCATTTGGTACGAGCTTGCCCACGACCGTCTGATTGAGCCGGTGCAGAAAAACAATGCCGTCTGGTTCGCACAGAACCTCAGCTTGTTCCAGCGTCAGGCCGAGCTATGGAATATTCAGGGCCGCCCAGAGGGGTTGCTGCTCATCGGCAGGGAATTGGAACAGGTTGAGGGTTGGGTGAAAACCAACCCTGGTCTTTTTCCACACGAGCGCGATTTCCTAGAAGCCTGTCATCGTGCCCAAAAGCAGGTGGAACGCGAGCGCCGCCGCAATTGGCTGCTGCGCCTGCTAGCCATCTTGGCGAGTATCGCCGCACTGGCCGCTGCGGGCTTCGCTATACAAGCCAATGACTCAAATCATCAGGCGCAGGAACAGAAGGCCACCGCGCAAGCTGCAAGTACACTGGCGATTGAGCAGCGCACGACTGCCGAAGAGTCTAGTCGTCTAGAAGCTCAACAGAGGGCCACGGCCGAAGAATCCAATCGTCTTGAGTCACAGCAACGGGCTACAGCGCAATCTGCCAGTGCTCTAGCCTTGCAGCAGAGCAACAATGCGCGGATTAACCAGCTGGTTGCCCTAGCATCTATATACCAGACGCGTCAGCCTGATCTGTCTCTGCTCTTAAGTGTTGAGGGTTTTCTCAGGCGGGATGATTACCAGTCGCGCAATGGTCTTTATCAGAACCTTCAATCTACCCCGAACCAATTGCTATCCTATTTAAAAGGTCACACAAATTCTGTGACAGAAGTAACTTTTTCACCGGATGGCAAGATTCTCGCCTCCAGTAGTCTTGATAATACGATCATTTTGTGGAATGTGGCAACTCGCCAGGCGATGGGGCGGCCCCTCAAAGGACATACATTTTTTATTACAAGTCTCGCTTTCTCACCGGACGGACGTATATTGGCTTCTGGGTCATATGATAAAACCGTTCGGCTTTGGGATGTGTCCACACAACAAGAGATCGGGGAGCCAATCCAAGGAGATGCGCAAGGGACATATGGGTTTTCCAGCTTAGTTTTCTCTCCAGACGGCAATATCCTCGCAGCAAGTAATCAAGACGACAAAACTATCCGATTATGGGACGTGACCACGCGCCAGCAAATTGGTGAACCACTCCAAGGCTATAAAGAAATGGTTTCGAGTTTAACCTTTTCGCCTGATGGGAAGTTCCTAATTTCTTACAGTAGTGATGGCTCGATCCTTATATGGGATACTGTGACATGGCACGCTTCAAATGTCCTTCTCCAAAAACAGGACAATGGGTATTCAGAGGGACCATATAGCATCGTCTTCTCGCCAGATGGGAAAACTTTTGCAACCTCTAGTACGGGTAACATTTATATATGGGATTTACAGACTGGGCAACCGGTTGGTAAACCCCTTTACGGACACACCAATTATATTAGAAGCTTTGTTTTCTCTACGGATGGCAAAACTATAGTTTCAAGTAGTGATGACAATACCATCCGCTTTTGGTCCGTTACGAAACGCCAGGAGCTTCGAGAGCCGCTTCAAGTACAATCTACCTCAGCAGAGACTCTTGATCTCTCTCCGAATGGGCATACTCTCGCTTCAGGTAGCAAAGATGGAATGGTTTACTTGTGGGATACCACATTGCCAGACACAATCCAATCTGGTCAGCCGTTTTTCGGGAATTATTCAACGGTGCACAACGTAGTTTTCTCGCCTGATGGCAAGATCCTTGTTTCAGGAAGTTATGATAATCTTATTCGTGTATGGGATGTAGCCACACGCCAACCCATTGGCGACCCGCTCCAGGGACAGGATCTCACCAAGACAGTTAATGGCCTAGCTATTTCACCGGATAGTAAGATCTTGGCTTCCGGTAGTAGTGACTATACCATCAGATTATGGGACATTGTTACCCGGAAACCAATTGGAGATCTATTGCAGGGGCATACAGCCCCTATAAACACTTTAATGTTTTCACCAAATGGAAAAACCCTCGTATCCGGTAGTAATGATCATACGATCCGATTATGGGATGTTAATACCCGCCAGCCCATCAGTGATCCACTCCAGGGGCACTCTAATTCTGTCCTTAGTTTAGCGTTCTCTCCGGATGGCAAGATCCTGGCTTCGGGCAGTTATGACGGAACAATTCGTTTATGGAATACAGCGAATTGGCAGCAGATCGGTGATCAAATTCATGAACCAACTGGTTCGGTCGATAGTATGGTCTTTTCACCGGATGGCAAGATTCTTGCCACAGGAAGTTACTACAATGCGATTATTTTCTGGGATGTGGCGACGCGTCAAATGATTGGCGAACCATTCCAGGGACAGGATTTCGCTAATACAGTTAATGGCTTGGCTTTTTCACCTGATGGGAAAATACTCGCTTCAGGCAGTAATAATGGAGATATCCGGTTATGGGATGTCATGACGCGCCAGCCGATTGGTGAAACACTAGAAAAACAAGGCAATTCTGTATTCAGCCTTGCTTATTCGCCAGATGGAAAGATTATGGTTACTGGGGGAAATGATATTTTCATCCCTGCCTGGGATGTTGACCCCGCCTCCTGGACCGCAGGCGCCTGCCGCATCGCCAACCGCAACCTAACCCAGGCCGAGTGGCAGCAGTTCATCGGTCTCGATGAGCCCTACCGTAAGACTTGCACACATAATCCGTAGCACTCGCTGACAATGGAGAATATTGTCTAGTGTGGCCTGGGAGGCGGTTCATTGGTGGCTATGGAGTGTTGGATTTCAAAAAGCCTCTTTTCCAAGCTGAGTTGGTTAGTGAATCTGATAGTTGAACAGTTCATCCTGCTCCCTTTTACCCCACTGAGCTTCATTTGACCAATGATATTTGCCAGCATTTTACAATTGATATGATAGTAACCGATTAGCATATATTAACCAATCTTGGTATGTAGCTAATTTATTAATGATGATCAACCATAAACATTTAACTACCGAAATTGTTTCTGCCATTGCTCACGGTCGCTTGTGCTAAACGCGAGCCAAAGTTTATCTTAAGCTGAAAGCCGAAAAAGGGAAATCTATGACCGAAATACATGATAAACTGCTGGTTTTCAACGGTATAAATGGGGCCTCTGGGCGGTATTCCCTGCCGTCGATGACGCCAGAGCAATTCAGTGCCGGGATCCTGGGCACCCTACCGGATGAGGAAACGAAAGCCTTAAATGCATGGTTTGCGAACCGCAATGAGGCCAATTATGGCATGATCGAAGGCCATGATCCGTATAAGCTGCAAGAGTCTGGGTGGGGAATTGTCTTTCCGGCGAATACTAACCCTGCGGTTGTCGAAGCACTGAAGCCGCTGACCAATTGGCGCAAGCAGCAGGCTGGGAAGTTATACAAAGAATACTCCGGCGGGATTACCGGTGTGCGACCTAATGATACCAAGAGTGCCTGGCTTGCGCGCCAGAACGTGCCATCCTTTGGCCCGGTGGACCCGGAGATCATCCCCTATTATATGCTGCTGGTCGGAAGCCCGGCGGAAATCGATTACCGCTTCCAGTACCTGCTTGATGTGCAATATGCTGTCGGGCGCATTTACTTTGACACACCCGAGGAGTATGCGAACTATGCTCAGAGCGTGGTCGAAGTAGAAAAGAAGCAAATCCAGCTTCAGCGTAAGCTAGTGTTCTTTGGCACGGCGAACCCGGATGATGTCGCTACCGACCTGAGTGCCAACCAGTTGATCCTGCCTCTGGCAGAAATATTATCCAAGCAGAAACTTAAGGATCAGGATCTCTGGCAGATTCAGACAGTATTGAAGGATGAGGCGCTCAAACAGCGCCTGAGCGATTTCATAGGGGGATTAGAGACTCCTGCGATTCTGCTCACCGCATCACACGGCATGTGTTTTCCAAGCGGCGATCCTCGCCAGTTCCGTCACCAAGGTGCGCTTCTCTGCCAGGATTGGCCCGGCCCACGCCAGTGGAAAGGCTCCATTCCGGAGACCTTTTATTTCTCTGCCGACGATCTGCCCCGCGATGCCAGGTTAGGTGGCAAAATTGCCTTCTTCTTCGCATGTTATGGTGCCGGCACCCCTCAGTATGACGAGTTTGCTAGGCAAGCTTTCAAAGGCCGGGGGGAGCAGATGGCGCCCTATCCCTTCTTATCACACCTGCCACAAAAAATGCTATCCCATCCCAACGGCGGCGCGCTGGCTGTGGTTGGCCATATCGAACGCGCTTGGACGTATTCCTTCGTTTGGGGTATGGGCCGTTCGCTGACTGCTTTTCAATCCGCACTCACATCGTTAATGGTCGGTGCACCCATCGGTCACGCTTTCCAAGTTTTCAATGAGCGCTACGGGGAATTCTCCACCGATCTGACCCAGACGCTTGAGGATGCGCAGTGGATGCCAGTTGACCCACATGAGCTGGTCGGAAAGTGGACCGCCAATAACGATGCGAAGAACTACGTTGTTCTTGGTGATCCGGCAGTGCGCGTGATAATTTCCCCAAATACTTAGAAATTTGCCGGGGCATCAATGGCCTAGCCTTTCCCATTGAACTATCATTGCCCATACCAGGCAAAGATCCTGCTGCTGTCTCAGATACTGGCGCGGGCCGTAGATCGTTCCTTCTGTCGTAGGCAATAATCCAAGTTATCTATAATCATGATTATTCAGAAAGCACACCTTTTTCAAGGAAACCTCGGTGGAGTTTAGGTTCATAATATGAAGATTATGTGAATACTAACTACCCGGTAATGACCTGACCCCCGAGAATCGGTCCAAAAGATAAGTGGAAAAGAAGGAAAAAAACCAGGTATCTTTAAGGGAAGAAAGGCAGGCAAAATGGCAAAGAAAACATTCCGCGCAGAAGACATCATCAACAAACTGCGCGAAGCGGAAGTGCTGATCAGCTAGGGCAAGACCGTGGCAGAAGTCTGTAAATCGATCGGGGTGACGGATCAAACCTACTATCGCTGGAAGAAAGAATACGGTGGGATGCGGACGGACCAGGCCAGGCGGCTGAAAGAGCTGGAGCGCGAGAACGGCCGGCTGCGCAAGGTAGTAGCCGATTTGAGTTTAGATATTGAAATTCTCAAGGAAGCCAACGCATTAAAATGACCAGCCCGGCAAAGCGGCGTGCATCAGTCGAACAGGTGCGAACAGTGTTCGGGGTGTCTGAGCGGCGCGCGTGCCGGGTGATTGGACAAACCAGATTGACGCAGCGTCGTCCGCCGGTGAAGCGGGATGATGAAGAACAGCTGCGCAAAGAGATCGTGCTGCTAGCCAGCCGGTTTGGACGGTAAGGTTACCGGCGCGTGACGGCGCTGCTGCGCAGCGCGGGTTGGCAGGTAAAACACAAGCGGGTCGAGCGTATTTGGCGCGCCGAAGGGCTGAAAGTGCCCAAAAAGCAGCCCAAACGAGGACGGCTGTGGTTCAATGACGGATCGTGTGTACGCCTGCAAGCAGCGTACCCCATGCATGTCTGGAGCTATGACTTTGTGGCGGATCGCACGCATGACGGAAAAGCGTTCCGCACCTTGAAACTCATCGATGAATTCACGCGCTAATGCCTCTAGATCCGTGTGGAACGCAATCTCAAAGGCGATGAGATGCAGGAGTGCTTGACCGAACTGTTCTGCCAGCGCGGTGTCACATCCTACATTCGTTCCGATAATGGTTCGGGATTCTGCAACGCGCAGATCCGCGCCTGGCTGAACGCGCTGGCGGTAAAACCGCTCTTTATCGAGCCGGGCAGTCCCTTGGAGAATGACTCCATCGAGAGCTTCAATGGCAAGTTCCGCGATGAACTCTTGAACCGCGAAATCTTTTGCTCCTTGAAGGAGGCCCAAATTATTATCGAGCAGTGGCGAAAGGAGTACAATACGATCAGGCCGCACAGCGCCTTAGGCTATCGGCCCCCGCTCCCGAAGCGGTACTGCTGCCCGAACTGGCAGCTCCGCTGTTCCCTCCGGCTGTCGTCTCTACCACTTATTAATTGGACCAATCAATGGGACTGGTCACAGGCGATTTTAGAGTTGATGAATAGTAAGACATATCTGATGGGGGAAAAGATGAATCGAAAAACAGAACATCTACTATAATGGCTTATATATCCAGGTAATTTTTTCACCAGCAAATTTTCATGTCATGTAAATCACATAAATGACTTATTACTTTATGGAGAAATAAAATGGCAAAAAAACCAGCGGAACCAATATCACCATCAAGGGCAATATGCGCGCCGAACATGATGTGGTGATGGGAGATCAGTACAACACCATTCAAATAGGCAGCATCCAGTCTGCCTGTGAATTCGCCCAAACCCTAGAAAAAGTACAGACGCAAATCGCGGCTCTCAAGCAGTCGGGGGAACTCAGCCACCCTGTCAAAACGAATCTGGAGGCTGCCGAGACCAGAGTAGCAGCCGCGAAGGAAGAGGCATGCGCCCCACAGCCCGTTGGCGAAAGCATTAAGGCAACGTTAAGCGAAGCAAAAGAGTACATGCATCAGATCTCAAGCAGTCTCCAGTCCGCCGCGTCGCTCGGCACCACCCTTGGCGGGCTGGCCTTACTAGCGTTAAAAGTGTTTGGCGGATAACTTGTCATCCACGAAGGGGAGCATGTCCGATTCCAATACCCTCAGAACTAAAGGCGGGGTAACCTGCGCGGATTTCATCGGGCGCGATCAGCATAACATCCGATACGGTTTTGAACCGCAGGATGTCGAGCACATCATCGATCACGTGCTGGAATTGCTGCGTGTGGGAGGCGTGTTTCTGCCTGCTAATGACCATTTGGAAGCGCTGCGCATCGAGCATGACAGCCAGTCGCTTACCATCCAACCGGGTGCGGTGCGCCAGCTCTCCAGCATGGGCAGCGAGCGAGCTTACCTACTCTCCCTGACGATTGACCAGGAGTTTCAGCGCTGGGCCACTCGCTTTGTACCCTTAGCCGGGCATATGGATATTCGCCAGGTGATTGAAGGCCTACCGATAGCCTTCACGGAACTTATCATACCTATCGGCGAAAGCTCGATGCAGGCCCAGCCAACCACTCGATCGCTAAAGGATATCACCGAGGCGATGCACAGCCACGGCGCTTTTGTCGTTCTTGGGGATCCAGGCGCGGGCAAGACCACCACGCTGCAGAAAATTGCCTTTGATGAAGCTAGAGACCGCCTGGAAAAGAAGCCCGGTCGGATTCCACTGTTTATCCGCCTCAGCCAGCAGGGAGAGCGCGACCCATACAACTTTTTGCAGATGGAATGGGAGCGGCGAATCGGCACACCCTTTACCGAAGCCTTGCAAAATGGGCGCGTTTTAATTCTGGCTGATGGGCTAAACGAAATCCCTCGCGATCGGCGCGGGGAGCGCCTGTTGGCCTGGATGATGTTCGAGCAGCAGTACCGTGGGGCGAACCAAATGATTTTCAGCGGACGGGAAAAGGATTATGACAACCAGCTCAACCTGCCACGAGTGCTGGTGGAGCCGCTGGACGGACCGCGCATCGCGGAATTTTTAGAACGCCACCGCGCTGAGGGGCTTGCGGAACTGTTAAGTGACCCTGCTACTCGTCTGAACGAGCTGGCCAGAAACCCGCTCAACCTGTTCGTTATGGTGATGGTGTATCTGCAGGGAGGAAAAAACCTGCAGATGTTGGCCAACCGGGGCCGCCTGTTTGAAGGGTTCACCGGCCACCTGCTAGGCCGCGAGCAGCTCTGGCACCCGGATAGTTTGAGCGTGGACGCGAAGGTGAACCTGTTCTCCAGCCTGGCTTATGAGATGCAACACAAAGGCTCCGGCACGACCATTTCTCTGGAGGAGATTTTCCAGGCGCTTCCTTCAAAAGTTATGGTAATGGGCGAAGCCGTGCCGGTGGACGCGAACGAGCTACTGCGATTTGGACGAGGCGCGACGATCCTGGATCCGAGGATGCTGGAGGAAATGCGCTTTTACCACCACCTCTTGCAGGAGTATTTCGCGGCGCGCGAGCTACTGCGGCGCTTCAACCACGGCGAGAATCTTTGCTCGCTGTGGAATGTGGACTGCTCCGCCGAAGGAATGGCACCTGCTGAAGTGGGCGAATGGGATCCGCTGCCTGAACCGCCAGGCACGGGTTGGGAAGTGACCACTATCCTAGCCTGCGGGCTGAGCCGCGACCCAGCCCGGTTTGTGGAGGCTGTGCGCCAGGCCAATCCCGCTCTCGCCGGACGCTGCCTAGAAGAAGCTGGCTTGAGTGGCATCCAACCGCGGCGATTGGGCGGGCTTTCTATTGGCTTGCGGGTGGATCACGCCTTCCAACCGGTCTGGAAATCGATATGCGTCGATCTACATACACGGCTGTATAACCACAGCACGCATCTGCGCGCCCGTTTGCAGGCTGGTGAAATCCTGGGTAAACTTGGTGACCCACGCTTTGAGCAACGGAAAATTAACGGCGTCTGTTTAATCCTGCCGGAAATGCGCCAGATCCCCGGCGGAACTTATATGGTTGGCAGCCGAGAGGATGATCCCTATTCGTTAGATAATGAGCGTCCGCAGTGTCCTGTGGAGCTGACAGCCTTTTCAATCGGGCGGTGGCCGGTGACCAACGCCGAGTATGCTTGCTTTATAGAAGCGGGCGGGTATCAAGAACCTTCCTTTTGGGAAGGTGACTTAGCCCAGCGTTGGCTGAAAGGAGAAGAGGTATCAGGCGGGCAGTTCCATACTTGGTTAAAGTTCTGGAAAGTTCTACAGTCCATGGGCGATAAAGTACGAGAGACTCTAGAGTCTATTGGAAGTTTTTCCCCAGATGATGTTATCTATTATGAAGACTTCGCGAAAATGAGTGAAGAGGAGGCGAAAGCCTCATTATGTCAGAGCCTTTCGATCAAATCCGTTACTTTCCCGCTTTCTGGGAAGACCGCCTCTACAACAATTCTTCCCAACCCAGCGTAGGCATCACTTGGTTTGAGGCGCGTGCTTACTGCGCTTGGCTGTCCGCGGTCACTGGGCGAATATACCGCCTGCCGTTTGAACTAGAATGGGAAGTGGCCGCACGAGGCCGGGATTCCCGGTTATATCCCTGGGGTAACGAATGGGATGCCGCACGCTGCAACAGCGTTGAAGGCCGGGTGATGAAAGCTACCTTGGTTGGCGTGTATGCTGCGGCTGGAGGAAAGGAACCAGTAGGCGTAGAGGACCAGGCGGGAAATGTTTGGGAATGGACGAGCAGCCTGTACCGACCGTACCCTTATGAAGCTTGCCAATGTGAAGACTTTAACCGATCAGAAGAGTGCTTGATCCGCGGCGGTTCGTGGAACTATAGTCAAAGGTATGCGCGTTGCGCCGTCAGAAATACGTGCGACCCTGCCGAATTCGACAACAATGTTGGTTTTCGTCTATGCGCATTGGATATCAAGGATGGGAAATCTGTGCCGTAGTTGGACCATTCGGCGGCGCCATGCTCCATATTGGCCCACCATCAATCCCCTTCCAGGTGATCTTATTTTTATCCGTCTTATCCATATTTACTCCCCCTAACCAAGTATTCCCTTACTAAAATGCAAAGTCAGTATTTTTCTTGTCTAGTTACCAGAAACCATGTAAAATCGAACGTAAGCAAGGTTGGATCCTTAAAAATCGCTTAAAACAGCCGTCAAATCGAGTAAGTTGCTGAGAATTTCGATCCCGCGATCATTCCCGCGATTTCAGGAATGCGTTTCTTCAAGATGGAGCGATGCCCGTCGCTCCCGCTAAAAACTCACTCTAAAAATGAGTGAGTTTTTTGTTTTAACCGACCTTTTCATTCAGTTTATTGGTAGGTTTGATTACCGGACACTTTAAGAAATGACGATCGTCCAATCGGGTACACTCAAGTTCATCCTACCAGGGAAGAACGGAGTGAAGCGATGGACAATCGTCGTGTGTATCGTACCATTAGAATGGCGCTGAAACAACTGTTTCCCACTGAACCAAAAGGCAATTTTGCCCGCCGACTGACGACCTTGGCGGGGCTGGTGGCGGGGATTGTGCAAGCACGCAGTTGTCAACTGCCTGCGATTGCTCGGAAAACGCCTGATCCAACCAAATCCGACAGTCGGATCAAACGCTACAGCCGGTGGGTGCAGCATGAGCAGGTGGAGCAGGAAGCCTTTTACCTGCCGTTTGTGAGCGAGCTGTTGGCGCATCTGGCAGCCATCCGCGAACTGGTTTTTGTGATCGACGGGAGTGAGGTGGGACACGACTGCATCACCTTGATGATCAGCCTGATCTATGCCAAACGCGCCTTGCCTATCACCTGGTTGGTGGTCAAAGGTCGCAAAGGGCATCTTTCTGAGCAGGTGCATCTGAAGTTGCTCAACCAGCTTCATGCCATTTTGCCGGAAGGGGCCCGGATGGTCTTCCTGGGCGATGGCGAATTCGATGGCATCGCACTGCAAGCGGCGCTGCAACGCAAGGGTTGGCGCTACGTGTGCCGCACCGCCAAAAATGCCAAACTGTTTGAAGCAGGCCATCTGTTTTCGTTTCAGGATCTGTGCCTCCAAATCGATGACTTCATCAGTATCCCGCAGGTTTGGTTTACGCAGGAAGGCTATGGACCCGTGACGGTGATTGCCACCTGGGAGCGTGGGTACGCCCACCCGTTGTACCTGGTCACCAACTTTGATCTGCCCCATGAAGCCTTGTACTGGTACAAAAAACGCTTCCAAATCGAAACCTTTTTCTCCGACCAGAAAAGTCGCGGCTTTTTCCTGCACAAAAGCCATCTATCCGATCCAACCCGCTTGAGCAACTTGATGATCGCCGCCTGCCTGGCCTATCTCTGGATCGTGTACTTGGGCTGCATTGCCGTTCGCGACCATTGGATCCCCATTATCCATCGCTCCGACCGCTGTGACTGGAGCTTGTTCCGCCTCGGTTTGGCGCTCCTGGATCACTTTCTCGACCAACTCTTGCCGCTTCCTGTCTCCTTCAACTTGTTGGAGAAAAATTGTGTCCGGTAATCAATGGTAGGTTAGGAAGCGAAACACCCAGAAAACTTGTTCATCGAAGGAAAAACTTCTGTAGAGTGAAATTTACTTGCAGATGGGGCAATGATTGATATGAATCGTTGCTCCCGCGATCTACAATAATACAGAATTTTATCCTACAAGCCCTGAATTATGAGCAACAGATCAACTCACGCGTATAGTTTGTTACCAAAACATATATCCTGATATCGTACATTTATGAATACCGTTGGTGTTTTCTTATAATTTTCGCAATTCCGCCTGCAATGCTGGCCGGCGTGAATACGTGCTCTTTAATTCATCCAGGTAGGCCAGCCATTCTGCTTTTCGATCAATAGATATATAAGCCTGCTTCATCTTTGATAACCAACGACCAGCAATTGCGTAATACTTGCTTTGAGTTTTGTCAATTAAGGATTGCGCCTGTTTCTGGCAAGCCTGAATGACCCAATTCTGTCGGAAGGAAATCACCCCATCCACAACTTTCTCGATCAGGTTATACTGCCAGTCCCCGATGCGGTTGGCGACAGCAATGGCAGCATCCCATTCTTCTTCACTGAGATAGATATCTACGAGCGTATCCGCGAAACGATCCCCTTCAAACACACGCATCAATGTAGGCTTCATGATCTCCCAATCACTTTCGCTCAGCGTTTTAAGCGTTTGATAATGAACTAACGACGGCATGCTTTCGAACGCTGCCTGATAAGCTTTAAGTGCTTGTGCTCGCCTTCCTTGGGTTTCCTCGATCGGTCCTAGCCAAGAGCCCAGGCTGTGTTTACTTCCATCCAACACCAGCCCCTTTTCAGCCAGGCGCAGAGCATCCTCTAGGTGGCCGGTATCTCGCAGTTTTTTGGAAACCAACAACGCTTCCTCCGCCTGGGTCAGGTTTTTCCAGGCAATCGACACAGCTAGATCGTAGGCTCCCACTTCGATCTGCTTGAGTATGTAACGCAAATATTGGCCGGTTTCCAGGCACAGCTGAAGGAATTCCTCTAAACGACCTTGACGTTCCAGCACGTTCAATTCTGCTTCCGCCAGAATAGTATCACCATGAACGAAAACTTCCGGGTGAATACCTTGGTCAACCGACCAGCCTCCTTCCAAAACCGTCATAATAACATCCAAGTCTTCAATACCGTAATTTGATAATTCGTTGACGATCGATTCCAACTCCTTTGTCAATCGGTTTCTTTCGGGTTTGCTCAGATCCGCGCTCAAGATCGCTTCAACAATGGGAAGAGCGAGTTCTTCAAGAAAATTGCCCAATTCGCCGTCCGAATCATCGAATTCTTCGTAGCTTCGGCTGACTTCTGTAAACAGAGCAGTCAAGATTACCAAAGCGCCATCAGCATCGCCAGCATCTAAAAATGCATTGGCGGTATCACGAACATGCTGGAGCTGGCTAACCATTCCGCCCATCATCCAGTAGGCTTCGGAGCGGCGGTATCCATTCAAGCTGTGCAAAATACTCTGGATTTGCCTGCGGTATTCTGTTTTGGAGACCTGTGTTTTTCTTTTGTCCCGAAATTGCGCTGGTTTGCCCTGCTTAGAAAGTTTTTGAGCCTTATTCAGCACCCAGAAATATAATTCAGGGTTCTCAGTTACCAGTTCATCAATCAGATGCACCAAAGTTTGCTTATCAAAGTCTGCGAGCAGATCATCAATCCGCTTCTGTTCGTTAAAAGCATCTGGATTATGGAGATAAGTGAGCACTAGGGCAATGATATGTTTGCATGCGCCGCCCCAATCATAGGAACAAGTACAGGATGACTCTTGAATCCCGCCTTCGTCGATCTTCACGCGCACCTGATAAAAAGGCGCGCTGCTGCCCTCACATTTTCCGGTGATAACCTTTTCATTGCGAAATGTATCATAAACAGCACTCGCCTGGAAAAGCTTGGATCCTCGGGCGTAACTTTCGGGTGAAGAAATCGACTTCAAGACAGCATCTGTAATATTCACTGGCTATTCCTTTACATTGAGGTAATGGGTTGAAAGGGTAGCAACGGAAATTTGTATTGATCATCTAATAAGACTTCAATCCATTTATCAAAATGGATTGTAACACTCGTCCGTGTTATGTCCATCGTTTGTCCTCTCCGAAAAAAAGCGGGGAATTTGTCTCTCATTCGTTGTTTCCATTTTGGAAACTCGATGATATAATAGGATTATGCGAGTCATCTCCGAAAAAGCCCTGCGCGAGTTCTGGAAAGTGCACCCAGATTCTGAGCAGGCTTTACGCACCTGGCTCGCTCTGGCCAACCGGGCCACCTGGCGCACGCCGGAGGATATCAAACGTGATTTCGCCTCGGCCAGTTTTTTGGCGAATAACCGGGTGGTGTTCAATATCCGTGGGAACAACTACCGCTTGGTGGTTTTAGTACTCTATCGACCGGGATACCTGTACATTCGGTTTATTGGCACGCATGCAGCGTATGATCGGATTGATGCGGAGACCGTGTAGGAGGTTATAATGGCAGACATCCATCCTATTCGAGATAAGGCTGATTACGAACGGGCGCTCGCTGAAATCGACGCAATCATTCAGCAGAATCCAGACGGGAATACGCCGGATGCAGAACGGCTCGAACTGCTGTCACTGCTTGTTAGTGATTATGAATCGAAGCACAATCCCATTCAGCCACCCGATGACCCGGTGGAAGTCATCCAGTTCTATATGGATCAGAAAGGGCTGAACCGCAAAGACATGGAGCAATACCTGGGGAATAAAGCCCGCGTTTCTGATATCCTGAATCGCCGGCGCTCACTTTCGCTTCCCATGATTCGAAGATTAAGTCATGGCCTGGGTATTCCTGCGGATTTACTGATTTCTCCAACCGTTCACAGCCATCGCCAGGAAAAGGGTGGTGCTCGTGTTTACCCAATTCCATGAGGGACAAGCAGACGAAATCAGAACCAGGCAGATTAACAACCCCAATCACCCTATCGATACCAGCGATTAAAATAGGCATTTATACCTAACAAATTCGTAAGTCTTTCTTGCTGTTTTACACAACCCGATGTAAAATGACCCCAACAGGCAAGAAAAGCCCTTTAAAAAGCAAAATTCGCGCCCAAAAGCGCATTTCGACAGTCTTTCAAGTCTCTATCTAAGCAGAAAGTCTGTCCCCCGGAATTTACTTGCAGATGGGGCGATGCCCGTCGCTCCCGCTCGACACAAAAATCTGCTCAAAAGTGAGCAGATTTTTTGTTTAAAGCCTCCTAAGCAACATTATATTGGGGAAAATATTACTAAAACCCGCTATTTTTCTTGACAACTAATTCACAAACGACATAGCGGATTTTACCAACACAATAATAATCGATCCCGCGATTTTATAGTGTTGGTGAAGAATCAGATTAAAAGCTCTCACTCGGCCATGAACCGCTAGGGCAGCCTCCGCCCCTGCATAGCGCTGCGGCACAACCAGGTGTATAAGATGGTGACCTCACGCGCGTCTGCAATTTTTCCATTGGTCGCTATAACAAGAGGCATCCCCCTTCAACTGTGGAGCTACCAATAAATTGGGGATCGTTTACATGGTTGCAATAATGGCAGGTTTTTTGTAAAGGTATATTCCTTCCAATACTTAAACAAAAATTGGCGTATTCGCCAGTATACCAAACTGGCACATACGCCAATTTCGGAAAATAAATCAGGGTGTTATTCTAAAACTTAGAACACAACTATGTATTTCGGAAATATCCGCGACAAGCTAAATCCAAAAGATGCATCTTTGGCCAGATATTCCCCCTGTGCGCCCCAGATTACAAAGTTTGAAAAAATTTCTACCCAAAAGAGTTTTTCATTAATTGTAAGTACTTGGACTTACTTATAAAGCTCGTACCTCAGGCCATGATTTTGATCTCAAGGGAGCTCATAGATGAAACATCTCCTTCCTATATTAGCTATCTTCATTCTCCTTTTTCAAAGTATCCTCACATTGGACGGGGGATATTTATCAACGAAAGTACAACAGGCCATCATTGACTCTAAGTTCGCCCCGTTTCTTGAGTACCCAAAGCAGGAAACTTCAGAAGAGCCAAATTTCGGACATCTTCCTGTTGCCTTTGTTCCAAATCGAGGTCAGGTTCAGGACAGCAGTGTAAGTTTTCAAGTCACGCACCTTACTGGTTCCACGTTCTTCAAACCAGGTGAGTTCGAACTCATCGTACCAAACCAATCTGAACCAGAGATAGCTTCCTTTGACAATACTAAGGCAACGAAACAGAAGAAGGAACCATCGCGGTTACTTGTCCAGTACAAAAACTACAACAACAAGGCACTAGTACGTGGCATCAATCCACTACCGGGGAAAGCGAATTATTTTTATGGAAATGATTCCTCTCAATGGTTCACAGATGTGGAGACATATCAGGGTATCCTTTATGAGGATCTATATCCAAACATAGATCTAGTAATTGGGGGAGGCGCAGGTTACATAAAGAGCTCCTTGATCATTGCTCCTGGTGCAGATCCCTCTCTAATTAACTGGAAGTACCGGGGGGCCCAAGACATAATCATAGATCAGCAGGGGAATTTACAAATAACAGCTAAGTCTAAAGGTGATCCACAGTATTTTTTTGAAACTGCACCAATCGCATGGCAAACTGTCCACGGCGAGAACCTGTCGGTTCAGGTGGCTTACCAAATTGAAAATAACCAGCACATTTCATTTATTTTTCCCGAGGGCTACGATACAACGAAAGAGCTCATTATCGATCCCACATTAAAATGGGGTGCTTCTACGAAGAACATACCAGTAACTACTGAGGCGACATTAGAATGGGGCACTTACATAGGAAATAACGGCACGGATCAAGGCTTTGGGATTGATCATGACTCGGCCGGAAATGTTCTCGTAACCGGATATTCCTATTGCTGGTACTACCCACTTGTTGATCCGATCCAGGAACAAACAGGTGAGGAAGAAATTATCATTTCGAAGCTAGATCCCACTGGCTCTTATTTACTTTACAGCACTTGCCTGGGCGGTACCGGAACTGATAAAGCCAACAGCATTGCTTTAGATCAGCAGGATAACATAATCTTAGTTGGCGAAACCGATTCTTCAGACTTTCCTATCGTTTCTGGGATTTCCGCTTACGCTGGGGGGAACAAAGACGCCTTTGTGGTAAAGATCAATAGTACTGGGAATGCGGTAACGTATAGCAGTTATATGGGCGGCAGCAACGAAGAAAGGGCGGCAAGTGTTGCTGTTGACCTTAATGGTTTCATCTACCTGGTAGGGGAAACAGGATCCAGTAACTTTCCAACGACAACAAATGCTTACGATCGAGTGTTTGGAGGCGGTACATGCGATGGAATCAAATGCAAAGATATCTTTGTTGCTAAATTTGACTCGTCATTATCTGATCTCAATTCGATTTTATACAGCACATACATTGGAGGCGCGAATAGAGTAGACAAAGGATATGATTTAGCACTTGATCCAAACAACAATGTGTATATCACTGGATATACATTTACTCTTTCCGGTTTTCCTTTAGTAAACGCAGTTCAAGGATCAAATAACGGTGGCTCCGATGCTTTTATCATCAAAATGGATCTGAATCAAAGTGGTAACAACTCCATTCTGTTCAGCACATACTTTGGAGGAAGCAGCAACGATCGCGGGTATGGAATAGCGGTTGATGGATCCGGTAATGCATATCTAACCGGTTATACAGAATCATCGAACTTCCCAACAATGAATCCTTACCAAGCAGAACAGGGAGGTGGATGCAGTTCCGAATGTAGTGATGCTTACATTGCAAAGCTGAATACAACGACGAGTCAAATTGTCTACAGTTCATACCTCGGTGGGGCCGGTATCGATGAGGCCAATGATGTGGTTGTTGACAGTAACGGAAGAGCCTATATAGCTGGCTTTACCAAATCGAGTAATTTTCCTGTGGTCAATCCTCTCTTCAGCCGCAGTATTGATGGGTGCAGTTCAGCGCCCTGTGCCGATGCCTTTATCACTGTCTTTGACCAAACTGGGGCATCGCTCGTGTTCAGCACGTATCTTGGTGGTAAAGGAGAAGATGTAGCCAAAGGGTTGGTCTTGGAGCCAGGAGGGAACCTTTTTGTTACAGGGTATTCTTTTTCAGACGATTTCCCAGTCTCGAGTGGTGCATATAACACAACTAATCCAGAAAACAATCTAAAGTCGGATGTTTTTGTTGCAAAAATCAACTCAATTATCCCTACACCAACTCCAACGGTCACATCTTCATTTACAGACACACCTGTTCCGCCTACGCCAACAAATACAGCAACAACAACGGAAACGCCAATTCAACCAACATTAACCTTTACAATCACGCCAACAGCTACTAATACACCTACACCAACACCAACACAAGAACCTCTACTCGCTTGGACCGCTGAAAGCAACATAGAATTCGCGAATTTTGGGTGGTCTGTGAGTACGGCCGGCGACATCAATGGGGATAGCTATGATGATGTTGTAATTGGCGCGCCTCACTATTCCAATGGTCAGACTAATGAAGGGGCAATCTATCTTTACTATGGATCAGAAGACGGGTTAGGCACAACCCCAGTAATCATTGAAAGTAATGAACCAGAATCTCTCTTTGGTTGGTCGGTCAGTACAGCTGGCGATGTGAACGGAGATGGATTTGACGATTTGATAATTGGAGCGATTGGCTGTACCAGTCCAGAACAATGTGAGGGACGTGCTTACGTATTCTATGGAACTTCCGACGGGCTGAGTGCGACACCTGGCTGGTCAACGATGGGCGGCAAGGCACACTCCGCCTATGGATATACGGTGGGAAGTGCTGATAGTTACATTAAGTTGATCCACTTACGCTCTCGGATGTATTCCCCCATCACCGGCCGTTTCCTCACCAGAGATACCTGGCAAGGCGATTATACCAGACCATTATCACTCAATAAATGGAATTATGTAAGCGGAAATCCTATCAACCGGGTTGACCCTCTTGGATTATGGGAACTTGCCCCAGGTTTCAACTTATCTGAAGGTGGAATTTACGGGAAAGGCATTCTTGAGATGCAAGGATCTCCAATTCCATGCAAAGGAACTTGTATCGGCCCTGCTTCAACAGATATCTCGATCTTTGTACCTCCTGTTGTAAATGGAATGTTATACAACGATCAACATTATGGAAGATATGGGTATACAGATGTCCGAATGATCAAGAAGTTGATAGAGTATGATGTAATTGAAAGGAATAACCTAACATCTTGCTACTTAGATGAATTCATTATTCCTAAAAACACAAATGACTGGAAAGAAGTGTATCAGAAGATTGGTAAAAGTAATGCCTTTAGTCAGGGTGCCTTAGTAGACATAACAGTATCTATTGGAGTTGGAATGGGTTATGACTCAGGATATTCGCCAGTTGATATGACCTATAATTTGTTAGCTTACTACTCGAACAACGCTTCAATTGCTGCCCAGCTATTTGTAGCACAATCTAAGATGGAAAGAGAGAGATTGCAAATGGTAGAAATTTTTGATAACAATGAAAAAGCCGGCAGAGCCGAAGCAGGAGTGGGTGGTGTTGTTTTTGTGGCACAAGCATGGCAAGGTGTACAAACATTTAATAGTAGAGCTTTTGTAATAACTATAGAACAGCATCGACTTGTACCATCCTTATACCGGGGTAGAATCGAGACAACGGCTGGTTTTTACGAAGTGAAATCTCATCGCCTATTAATTTCATCCTACTTCTTAAGCTTTGAGGGAGGAACATGGCGGGAGCAATTATTTAACCTGGCCGCGTCTAATCCGTAAGATATGACTTGAGTTGAGAGGAGTTGTAATTCATGCCCACTCAGTTTCAGCAAATCTTGGATCAGATAGGTTTTGAGTTATTTTGTTTATGTATTCCAGGTCTTTTATTAGCTTTGGGAGGCATTCGAAACATTGTTCGGAGGAGTGCTATATCTGTTAGCAGGGATGGCCACTTTCGTTGGAAAAAGCCAGTATATTTAACAGGGAAAGACGCTGTTGAAGCAGGAGGCTGTACAGCATTATTAGGTATTGGATTGCTTTTGTTAGGGATTATTGCTATTATCGGAGATCTGCAATAGGTAATAGATCCTGTCCATATATTGAGTTAGAAGGCAATTTGTGACATAGTCAGACAAATAAATGAAAAGACGAGATGAACTGGAAAACCAGTTCCTCCCGCCTTTTCCATAGGCAACCTTAATTATACAACCCTGTTGGCTATAGGGATGCCCACAATTGTACTCAGTCTGCGTTTGCCAGCACCTTAACATCGCTAATATCAAGCATCAGGAGCTTTACTTTTAGATGCTGAAGAAGATTAACCTGGTTCTCCGTGAGCGCGTCTTTCTGCATTGCTTCAAGGAGCGCCAGCGCCTCCCCGCACAAATCGGGCGTTCGACATCTTTCCGGCTCTTCCAGAGCTAGACGGCTCTCCACCTGCTCCATCGCCTTGTAAAAGTCGGCTGCGACGGTTCCATCGTACAACCGGGCATAGTTGAGGGTGGTATCAATATGCTTGTGTCCAAGAATGGCCTGCACAGACAAAATCGGCGCACCAGCATTGAGTAACAGTGTCGCGCAGCTGTGACGTAATTGATGTGGAGTAATCTTAACACCGCATCGATCACCGTAGGTAATGAGTCGCTGCTGACAGTAGTGCGTGCTGAGCGGTTCATGGCGATAGACAAACAGGGTTTCGGGCAAGGAACGATCCGTTCCCCGCACCTGGCGGTAGGCTTGCAGGGCATCCACGACGGCCTGGCTGAGATAGACGAAGCGGTCTTTCAGCCCTTTCGACTGGTCGATTCGCACTTTGCGACGCTGCCAGTCGATGTCTGCCTCTTTCAGTCGCCGCACTTCACCTGTTCGCAGTCCGGCATGCAGCATGAGCAGGAACCAGGCTTTGTCCATGATCCCCATTCGCTGGATGTGCGCCTCAGGCGATTGGGCTTCCTTCTGGATTTCTCCATAAACCATCCGAAGCTGCTCGGGCGGTGCGTCGCGTGGTATGCGCGTACCCTCGTTAAGCGGATCTACCAGCAGCATCCGGGCACATATTGGAACTCCGGCCTCATCTTGGTAGTTGAGAAAGCCTTGCAAGCGGCGCAGCTCATTGTTGACGGTGATCGGGTTCCGTCCAGCGGTGAGCCGCGTCTCCAGGTAGTCGAACCAAAGCTTGGGGGTTATATCTTCCAGACTATTGAGCGGCGTGTGAATAGCCATCCAACGCAGCGAAGCGGTCAGGTGGCTGAGTAGTTCAAGTGTGGAGCGGTAGTGCTGGTCGGGACGCCAACTTTTGCGGCGAAAGGCCAGGTAATCACGCAGTTGCTCCACCAGCCAGATGGGGAGGTGCTGAGTGTAGTGATCCCAGTTTACATCCTGGCCGGTTTTGGGCTTGCGGCGGTCCAGGAACTGTGCCAGCTTCAGCAATCCCTTGTGATATTCCCGCCGCGTGTTTTCGTTGGGATACCGCTCTTCGAGATAGACTCGCACCCGCTCCAGGTCTGCAATCGGGTCAATCTTCTTGTAGGGCTTGTCCAAATAGCCTAGCGCCAAACGTGCGGAAACCCGGTAGGTGTTGCGCGCCGACTCGCTGTACCCGCCTTCTTTGAGCCACTGGTAAAAGCGCTGGAAGAAACTCCGATTGACGGATGGCCATGCGCTCATGGGTTTGATGTTCGGGTCGGCAGGCGGGGTATCCTTAAAGTGGAATCTACGTATTCCTTTACTTTTGGTCATCGTCTTATCCCTCCAGCGGTAGTTGGTCAACCAATTTCCGCATGGCTGCTTCATAATCGGCCTGCACCTGCGGGTCGGAGATGTTCAGGTAGATCTCGGTGGTGGCCAGTTGACGGTGTCCTAACAGCTTTTGAATGGTGGTTACCGGCATGCGTGCTTCGACCATCTGGCGGCCAAAGGTATGGCGGAACTGGTGGCAGGTCAGCCACAGCCCGGCTTCTCGGCAGTAGCGCGCCAGGCGATCTTGAATACCGGTCACAGTGAGCCGCTTGCCAAACCGGTTGAGGAACACCGCCGGGTCATGGCTCTCCGGACGGACGACCAGCCAGGTTTTCAGCGCGGAAAGTGCCTGCGGCGAGAGATACACCACGCGTTGCGCACTGCCTTTGCCATGCAGCCACAGTCGGGGGAGCAAGTTTTGCGCGGGCTGCAGGTACAGGTCGGGAAGTGATAGGTTGCGTACCTCGCCTACTCTCAGACCGCACCGAAGCATTAAGACGAACATCGCCCGGTCACGCGGAGAATGAATCACGGCAAACAGCTTTTCGAGTGCGTCATCCTGCACGTCGCGGGGCAAACGGGTGCCAAGGCGGATAAAGTGCCGCCGGGGCAGCACCGGATTGGACGGGGCAGAGGGCGATTCGACCGCCAGGAAGTGATAGAACGAGCGCAGCGCGTTCAGGCGGCGGTTGATGGTGGTCGATGCGTGCTGTTCTCCCTGGCAGTGTTCGATGAAGCGGTCGATATCGCGCACGGTAATTTCGCCCGGTGTCTTGCCGGACCAGGTGAAGAACAGTTGTAGATCGCTGATGTAGTGAATCGGGGTGCTGGCGTGAGGCGCTTTGCGCCGCAGCCATTTCTGAAAGGACTCGATTTCTGGTAACATGGAACTACCTCCTGGTGGTGGGGCGAAACGTTGTTCGCCATGAATGGATGACAGAAACTTGGCCGGTTTCCTTCTCCAGAATACCACCAGGAGCGTTTTTTTTACGGGCTTTTTTTACCCGCTTTGGAACTTAATGTAATGGTGACGTCAATGGGGATGGCTTCGGAGACGTCTTCGTCGGTGCGCCCAACGATGGAAACAATTTCGAAGGGAAGGTCTATGTCTATTATGGCGCATTGACGGGCGACGGCGGGCTTAGCGCTACGCCCAGTTGGTCTGCCAGTGGCGGTCAAAATAACGCTTACTTTGGTTTATCGGCCAGTTCCGCTGGAGATGTAAACGGCGATCAGATTGACGATCTAATTGTCGGCGCGCCGAATGCCAGCACCGATTTGGCCGGTGAAGGGAAAGCTCACATATTTTTCGGACATTCGGGCGGGCTTTTGCAGACTGCATCCTGGACGGTTGAAGGCGATCAACTGGACGCGCACTTTGGCGAATCAGTCAGCGGCGTCGGAAATCTCAATGGGGATGGGCAGATGGATGTCGTTGTTGGTGCCCCAGACTACGATGACGGCAGCACGGCAGATGCGGGAGCGGCATTTGTTTATTTTGGCGTTTCAGGCAGCGGCCCAACGGCGCAACCAGGTTGGAGCGAGCGGGGCAGCCAGGCAGGGATGAACTTTGGTATATCTGTCACCGGGGCAGGAGACGTAGATAATGACATGTTGGCGGATCTTCTGATCGGAGCCAACCGCTATAGCAATAGAGAAGAACATGAAGGCAGGGTGCTCCTCCACTTTGGATCGGCAGGAGGAATTGACCCGAACCGGAGCTGGGCGATGGAAGGGGGGCAGGCTTTCGCAAATCTGGGCTATGCCATTAGCAAAGTGTTTGTTATCCAACCGGGCAGCGCAGGAGCAATCTTATTTGCCGCTCCGCAGATGGATAACAATGAGGCCGACGAAGGCCTGGTATTCTTCTATTCGGGTTTGCACTAAGAGAGCGCATCATGAAAAGGCTTGCAATCATCGTCTTCTGCACCATCCTACTCACCAGCCTGTTGCCCTTGACCGCTCATGCAACAGCAGCAAACCTTCTTCAAACCCCGGCCAACGATGAAATCAGCGGGGCAACCAGCATAACAGCCAGTGACCAGGCATATCAGCAAGACACCACCAATGCCACAACTGCGGCGGATGATCCCATGCTGCCATGTGGCGGCGGAACGCCAGGCCAGCAGTCGAATACGGTATGGTTTCGCTATACTGCAAGCCAGACAGAAACGCTTGTTGTCGATACCATGGGCAGCTCGTATAACACCGTGCTGGCCGTCTGGACGGGTACGATCGGCGCTTTAACGGCTACCGCCTGCAATGATGACGCGAACGGCTGGAACACCTCGGCGCTCTCCTTCCCGGCAGTAGCCGGACAGCAGTACCTTATCGAAATCGCCCAATTGGGCAATCCAGCAGGTGGGAACCTTTCGCTGCGCTTGCGCAACAGCAGCGCAATCACGCCGGTCACCATTCAGAGCGTAGACGAGGATGGCAATCAGATTTCGAGCGGAGGTCAGGGCTCTTCGATCTCCGCAAATGGTCGTCTCGCGTTTAGTTCCACCGGCGAAGGGCTGCCCAATTTCACATCAAATGGCTACCAGCAGATTTTTGTGAAAGATTTGCAGTCTCGTGTTGTTAATCCAATTAGCATAAATAGTGACGAAGATTTGGGCAACGGCGATAGTTATTCTCCTTCCATTTCTGGGGATGGACTGTTAATCGTCTTTGAAACCTCGGCAGACAATTTGGATCCGAACGACACGAACAACGACATAGACGTTTACATTCACGATACCAACACCGATGAAACAACGTGGATATCCGTTTCCTCAAATGGTTTGAGCAGTGGGCACAGTCCAGTGATCTCCGCGAACGGGAATTTTGTTGCCTTTGTTTCGTCCAAGGATTTGACGGGTAACGGAAGCTCCCCTTACGAGAATATCTACCTTTACAGTGTCACGGATAAATCCCTAAAGTGTCTAAGCCTTTCCCCAGCCCTATTATCGGCGGACGGCAACAGCCGAATGCCTGTCATATCATCCGACGGTACATATGTTGCATTTGCTTCGGATGCGACGAACCTAGTCACCGGTGACACGAACGAAAAGGGAGACATCTTTTTACGTCACACATCCGGTAACTGGACCAAGCGAGCCAGCCTGGCCGATAATGAAGCGGAGCCGGATTGTGACAGCGCCCTTCCGGCTGTCTCAGACGACGGACGATATGTTGCATTCGAATCCGGAGCCACAAACCTCATATCCGGTTTGACTATTTATGATTCCTCCATTTATGTTCGTGACCTGCACAATGAGACTACTTGGCGGGTCGCCGTGGACTTGCGTGAATTTAGCATCAATTACCCATGGGTGGACAGTTTTGCTTTGTCTCCCGATGGCAAGCACCTGGTATTCGCTTACGAATACGAGGATTTCTCTGGTAATTACGAAAGCCGCATTTACCGGCATAATATAGATAGTGGCAAGACGGATATCCTTACCCTCCCCTCTCCTGGGTTAGATATCTATCAGGCCGCTGACCATGATTACTATTATTCCTCTATCGCCCTTTCCGCGGATGGAAGGTGGGTAACTTTTACGGGCGATGCAAGCAATCTTGTGCCCAATGACACAAATGGGGAAGAGGATGACATCTACCTGATCGATCTCTTCGAGCCGATGATTTACCCGGCCGATCATCGTGCGCAAGCAGCCCCGCTCAATTCGGCCAATTACCGCTACCGGATGGATGTGCGATCCGCTTCTCCCTCGCCGGATGACCCGGCCTACACATGTAACGGCGCGCCCGGTTCGCATTCGAACAACGTTTGGTTCCGCTACCAGCCGACAGCGAATACCAATACCTATATCAATACGCTGGGCAGTGATTATGATACCCAGCTCTCCATCTGGAAAGAATCGGGGGGCAACTTGACCCTCGAGAAGTGTAACGACGATATAGATAGTTGGGAGGCAGAACAGTCTGCATTGCAACATACGGTAACCGCGGGGGAAACATATTTCATTGAGGTTAGCCAAAAAGGCAGCCCTGCGGGTGGCTGGCTGACAATTCAACTGCTTGAGGAAATGGGAGGGCAGACCTTCGCATTAACCGATGGTATCAACGGCCAGCAGCCAGATGATTACAGTGCGAGCTCTCGTCTTTCCGGTGATGGGCGCTTTATCGCTTTTGAATCCGGCGCAACCAATCTTATCGATAATGACACGAATGGGTTCTCGGACATTTTTGTGCGCGGTTGGGACATCGACGAGGACACCGGTGAGAAAGTTTGGGAAACGACGCGCGTCAGCGTCAGCGAGGATGGCAATGAGGCAGATGACAGCAGCGGCAATCCTGCAATATCTGCTAATGGCCGGTATGTTGCTTATGCTTCTTGCGCGACCAATCTCACTAAGAATGACCCTATTACTGATAATGACGACTGCAAAGAGGATGAGGACGGCCTCATTGGGATCTGGGACATTTTTGTGACCGGTTGGCATATTGACGAAATAACCAGTGAGAAAATCTGGAAAACGACCCGCGTAAGCGTTGGCATGAATGAAATTGAGGCAAACGGAAACAGTAGAAATCCTGCTATCTCTGCAGACGGACGCTACATTGCCTTTGAATCGAGCGCTACGAATTTAGTGCCAAACGACACCAATGAGCAGGATGACATTTTTGTATACGACCGCGAGACAGGAGGTACCACGCGGGTAAACATCAACACGAACGGTGATCAGGCGATTACATATGGATCATACAATCCGGCAATCTCTGCGGATGGCCGCTTTGTGGTTTTTGATTCTTATACAGCGAACTTAGCAGGCAATGATAACTACCGGAAAAATGATGTTTTCTTGCACGATCGCGCAACCGGCCAGACGACACTAGTCAGCGTTGCGCTAGGTGGGCGGCAGACCAATGGATACAGTATAAATCCGGAAATCTCCGCCAATGGGCGTTATATCGCTTTCGAGTCCTCCGCCAGCAACCTGGTTGCAGGGGACACGAACAGTGACACAGATGTGTTTGTGCGCGATCAGGTCACCGGCGTGGTCACGCGGGTCAGCGTGGGGAGCAATGGTCTCGAGGCCAACGACTACTCTGGCTCCCCCATCTCTTTATCCACGGATGGCCGGTATGTAGCTTTTGAGTCCAGTGCATACAACTTTATTCCGGGTGATGTCAACGATTATGACGATCTGTTCGTTCATGATCGCCAATCCAACTCGACATCGATTGCCAGCATATCCGGCTATGGTATGCGCACCACCTATGGTACCTATGACGGCGAAATTTCGGCGGATGGCCGCTATGCGGCTTTCACAGCCTGGAATAGTGGCCTATTCCCGAACCGCACCACAGAGAACAGTGAAGTATTCCTCCATGAGATACAGGCGGGAATCCAAGATACGCCGGAGAACGATAACTTTTCAAATGCCACAGTTATCCAGGAGCTGCCATTCCTGGATTACAAAAACACATTGGATGCAACGGAAGAAGCAAGTGACCCGGTGTTCGCGTGCGGTGGAACCGCGCAGTCCTGGCCCAAAACCGTTTGGTACCAATATACGGCCCAAACAACAGGGTACATTGCCGTCGACACCCAATTAGGGACGGATTACGAAACCTTGATTTCTGTTTGGACTGGCAGCCAGGGCAGCCTCAATCAGGTCGGCTGCAGGGCCTTCTCCTCAGCTTCCGGCCAGCCGCGACTGGCCTTCTCCGTAACTGCCGGGCAAACCTACTCCATCCTGGTGGCCAAGAGCGGAGGAGAAAATGACGGCGGGTTCCTGGCGCTGCGCGCCGAAGAAACGGATGCGCTCGTTGTTAGCCGATTAGAAATCACGGCCCCAGAAACTACGGATCGATCCATGCCGTTCCAATTCACCGTGACAGCGTACGATGAGACTGGCCAGAAAGTAACCAACTACAACGGAACAGTAACGTTCAGCAGCTCCGATCCGCGCGCCACTCTGCCTGGCAACTATACGTTCTTGACGGGCAGCGGCGAATATCGTACCTCCGCAATCTTTGAGACGCAGGGAGACCATTCGATCACGGTAACCGACGTCAATAATCCCAACCTGACAGACCAGGTGACAATTACGGTTAGTGGTAATTTGCACGTTGGGGCGGGCGATATTTTCTATGCAGACCACTACCGTTACAAGCTGAATGCGGCCCTGCCAGCAGGGGCAACGACACTGCCCATCTCGGCAGCTGGTGCACTTTACCCCAATGATGAAGTGCTTATCCTGAACCTTACCGGGCCAGATCGGGGTCTTTATGAAACCGCCGTTGTTTCAACGGTCGGGCAAGCTTCGGTCGAACTAACCGCTGCTCTATCGCATGGTTTTGATGGGATCAACAACAAGGTAATCATCCAGCGCGTGCCCCACTACGAGAACGTTGAAGTTAATTCGGGCGGACTGATCACTGCGCACCCATGGGATGGGCAGACTGGCGGCGTGCTGCTTTTGCATAGCGAAAACATTACCGTCCATAGTGGTGGAAAGATCAGCGCCTCCGAACAGGGCTATATCTACCTGGATGAAGAAGCCGACTATGCCGCATCCTCTAAAAATGGCGGCGGGTATGGGGGCTATGGCGGCGGAAGCCTGGGAGGCATCCCCGATGGATCCGTGACCATGCCAACCCTGCTTGGCTCATGCGGCGCTGCGTTCGGCGAATGCGATGGTATCGGAGGCGGTTTCATCTGGTTGGTGACAACCAGTACCATCACCAACGATGGGGTGATCGAGGCCAACGGAGAATCGTATGGCTACTACTACGGCAGCTTCTATGCAGGCAGCGGCGGCAGCCTGTGGTTAGAGACCGTCTCGCTGCAAGGGAGCGGCTTAATTCAGGCGAGCGGTGGCGGCAGCGAAAACGCAGACAACAGTGCGGGTGGCAGTGGCGGCCGAATTTCCCTCACCTTTGCCACAAAAGATCCCAATCTCAATATTGAAGCCTTTGGCGGCCTTGCGGCGGCGGACGGTGGCCCCGGTACGATCTTCCTGACAAACAGCATGGCGAATACCACGCATTTGAAAGTGGATAACAATGACCGAATTAGCCCGCCGGCCGGCCTGACCAACCTGACCCAGGCCCCAGAAAGCTTCACCTTTGACCAAATCGAGCTGGTTCGCGGCGCAACCCTCGAACTGGTAGATTCCAATGATTCGATTGTGCTCACGGAAACCAACATGACCGGCGATGAGACCGGGCAGTTGATTTACCACGGCGCACTGGATTACGCATTTCCCAAGACCTATGGGTTTGGCTTTTACGTTCCGCAAGAAGCGACGATTAACCTGCCAGAGAACTTCACGGTAACCGGTAGTGGTCTAACAATTTACGGGGCGATCGGCAAACTGCAGGGCGTAACTATGCAAAACCTGACCATCGCGGCAGGCAGCCAGCGGGCGAGCACAATGCTTCTGTCTGCCACAGGCCATACGGCAGACCAGCCAGCGGGAGTATATGAATTTGGCCAGGTCCTAGTGGACGCTAATCAACTGCTGGAGCTGGCAGGGGACCCACAAAACGGGAAGGGTGTAGAGATTCATGCTTCCAGCATGAGCGTGGCAGGGCACCTTTCAGCGGACGGATTAGGCTTTACGGTTGTACATAATGGTCCAGGTGGATCACCTAATGAGATCTGCGGAGCTTCTCACGGTGGAAAAGGTGGCGGGGATTGTAGAGAGGACCCAACCGAGGACCCAACCTACGACCCGACCTACGGCTCAAGAGAGTGGCCAGTGACTCTGGGCAGCGCGGCCGGCACTGACAGCTCCGACTCAGCCAACGGCGGCGGAGCCATCTGGCTGGTGATCGACGAAGACCTTAACATAGCGAGTGATGGCACCCTGAACCCGGATGGCTCTCTTAATGGAACTATCAGTGCCAACGGGATGCTCGGATACGACAGCGGTGCCGGAGGTAGCATTCTGCTGGAAAGCGGTTCCATAACGGGCAACGGTTTTATTCAAGCAAAAGGCGGAGGCAATAAAAATTACTACGTTAGCGGCGGCGGTGGCGGTCGAATCGCGGTCTACGCCGGCCTGCTTTCCGATACCGTCCAGTTTGATTACTCAGGCGGCTTAGCCCGTTTTGAAAGTAACTGTGGTTACGGAGGCACCTTCTTCACCAACCTGGTAGACCTGGAGAACTCAACCGTAGTCGTTTCGCCTGCTCCTCCTGCCTCGCTGATGGTGACAGAGATGGCCACACTGACAATCACAGTACTCAACACGGCTGGGAGCCCCATCGTGGACTGGCCGGTCGATATTGAGGTGGGAGATGGCGATGCCATCATTATCAACGGCCAAACCATCACTCGTGCTGACGGCTTCTATGCTATTGGGAGAACGAATTCCGATGGCCAGGTAACCGTTCAATTTACCGCGCAGAAATCTGGCACGCACACTATTCGGGCACGGGTCCGATATGTTACCCTGGTCCAGGAGGGAACGATCACCTTTACACCTGGCAGTATGTCGATTGACCATTCGGACATTTACGCTGACCCCGATCAGGCCTATGCCGATGGCGTGGATTCTATCAACGTATACGCAGTTGCCCGGGATAAATACTACAATCCCGTGGAAGGGGTAGAAGTAGAGTTCCGTATGAACGCCGTAAGCCAGGCTCAAATGGCTCCACTCACCGCCACAACAGACAGCCTGGGGCGGGCAAATACCTATCTTATCAACAATACGAATGAAATGGTCACTGTATCTGCTTATTTGAATGGTGACTATCTTGACGCCAAGCGTGTCACCTTCAGCGGCCTTGATCTTAAACTATACTTGACCGGACCCACCTCTGTCTCGGCTGGAGGTACGGCCACGTATGAAGCGCGGATCATTAATACATCGACATCGACGGCTGAGAATGTGTCCTTCACCCTGGTTCTTCCTGATGGCACAAGCCTTGCCCACCACGATGCTGGCAGTGCACCTATTCAAAACGGCAGCCAGTACGACTGGAGCCTGGGGACACTCGAGGGCCAGCGCATAAAGATCTTCCACTTTACCCTGTTACTTAATCAAAATTTGCAGCCAAGTTCCACGCTCAATTTTTCAACCACTATCACCACCACAACAGGTGACACTAATCCTGATAATAACAGCGTAGCCAGGACCATCACGGTGGCGCAGGATTATGACTATACCGCATCCATAAACCCACCGGATGCCATACTCCGCACGGGCGGCAGTGTTGACTATAAAATTAAACTATTCAACACTGGATCCAAACAGGATACCTATACATTCTCTCAGACCGGACTGGATTCTTCCTGGGTGACTCTGAGCAAGAGCGAAACAGCCTTGCAGCCAGGCGGGCAAGATGGAATCATGCTAACGGTGCAGCCTTCCGGCTGCCCAGGCTCCGCGAATATCCCGTTCACCGTGTCAGTTCTTTCAGCGGGCGGGAACAAACTCTCCGAACTTGCGGGTACTTTGTCCATCAATCAAACGCCGGACATTAAGCTCGATACACCGGCAAATGGAGCGACAATGGGTTCACAATCCCAGGTGATCTCCTGGCGCTCGAACCCTGCCACTTCTGGAACGCTGTACGTTTACCCATCGGCCAACCCTGACCAGGTCCAGGCTTTTCCATTTCTGTCTGGAACCAAGCAATCGATTCAGGTAGACAACCTGATCCGTAACACGCAGTATCAATGGTACCTCGAAGCGACGTCTGCCTGCGGATCCGTCACCACCGGCGCCCGGTCGTTTACGGTTGGCAACGGTCTGGTGTTCGCTAACCGCTCGCAGAACGTAGAGATCCAGCGGGATTACAACCAGCGGGTGAAGATCGCCATTCGTAACGATGACGATAAGCCGCACGACCTGACGGCCAATGTGTCGAATCCCTACGAAGACCTGATCGTCAACTTTGTCGACAGCGGCAGCACCGACCAGACGATTCGCCTGAACCCCGGTGAAGTACGCGAGATCGACCTGGCGTTTCACGCTCAGGACACAACGGAGCAGGACTACTCGCTCACCGTTCACCTTATCGCGGATAAGGACACCGACAATCCGATTGAAGATAATGCTTTGCTGAATGTTCACATTCTGCAAGACAATGACTTCTCCATTGTAGAAGATACCGGCGCATATGATCCAGCCTACCTGGGCAAAACCTATGTAATCACCAACAACGGGACAACCATTACCGACCTATCGGTCACGGCGCTTGACCCTGAGACACAAGAGCCGGCCCAGGTATTCGTCAGCCCGTCTATCAACCATGCCCGCCTGGAACAAGGTGAGACGCTACGCTTTACAGTTTATCCGGTCTTTACCGCGGACAACGTCTCCACCTCGCAAGGCTCAATGGGCAGCGGACCGCACCTGGCGACATTGGCATTGCAGTCTTCCGGTGATATCGACTACGAACTGCTTACCCAGGCCGCAGACCGCCTTGAACGCACTCGGGGCAAAGCGGTCTGTGGCGAGGGCAGGCAAATCTATCCGGTGGTCATTCACAATAAGATAATGACCTGTACCTCTAAGGATTGGTACTGCACTAACCGGCCATCCATCCAGGTTCCCCTAACCACGCCGCCGAACATCTTCCCAGCCGATATCAGCAGTGCCTGGCTGAAAGTAACCTTCGAGCCGCACGGAAATATATTAGACCATGATGGCCAGGTTCTTCTGAATAATACGCCAGTAGGCGGTTTTAGCGACACTGTTCCGCATGGATCGTATTACTATAGTGTGCCACCCTCTGCGATAAACAGCAGCATTGCTGGCCCGGCACTCCAGACCACCACACTGAACACACAGCACCCGAACGACGGGCATTACATCTCCAGCTCGGAGATCAAGCTTTCGGCGTTTGTGAATAACGCTGTATTCTTTGTGTGCGCGCCTTCTCAAGAAGCAGCCAACAATATGATCCCGCCTATGTGCTCATTCGATGAGCCGTTCGACCCTTCAGCGGACATCTACGATGGCTCAACCCTCAACTGGGGAGAGATCAAGAAAATTATTAAAGAAGTGGCGGAAGATTATGGATACCAGGTTGGAACGCCAGTATGCACTCAGAGTGACTGCGGCGATCCAATAAACACCCGCACTGGTGTTTTCTCATTCGCTTCTCCTGACATTTCTTTCCCGACCTCTGCAGGGAACCTGGTGTTCCAGCGGGCGTACTCTTCAGGGACCGTTGATTCGTATGCGGATGTGCTTGGCGCTGGCTGGACTCACAATCATGACGCTCGGTTGATCTTCCCCGGCGAGCCGGGCGGGATGGATGGATTCGTGCTGTTCAAGGATGTATTGGGCAACCAGTACTTGTTTGGCATTCAGGAGGATGGCAGCTACCGTCCTGGGCCAGGTGTGCTCGCTACGCTGTCGAAATCCACAACCTCACCGGTAACCTACACACTAACCACGCCTGAGCAAGCACAACTTACCTTTGACGTCAACGGCAAGATCACCACGCGCGCCGATGCACAGGGCCGCGGCTTCACGTATGAGTATAACGACCAGGGCCGATTAATCCGCGTTAGCGCTGATGCGGGCAGCCGCTACCTGGACCTGACCTATAACACCCAAGGGCGGATTGTGTCCGTCACCGACTATACTGGCAGGCACGCCGACTATACCTATGATACGGAGGGCAATCAGTCGACCTTCAAAGATCTAACGGGCAAAGTTTGGCGGTATGCATATGATGCCGACCACCGCATGACGCAGGTGATCGACCCGGATAACAAAGAGACCGTTACCACCGAGTATGACATGAACGGCCGGGCCTACCAGCAGTTTGATGGCAGCGGCAACCTGATGGTGCGCATTGTCTACAATGACGATGGCAGCACCACGGTGTATGATGCAAATAACGACGCGCAAACGCACGTGTTCAACGAGCATAACGCAGTCGAACAGGAACGCGATGAGCTGAACCGGGCGACCGATACTACCTATGATGGCAACTTCCGGCCTACCAGCGTGAGCAACGCCGCCGGGCATACGCTGCAGATGGAGTGGAGCGCGGATGGCAAAAACCTGCTTTCCAAGACCGACCCGGCCGGGAACCGCACCGAGTACACCTACGACTCGCTCAACAATCGCCTGACGGAGAAAGATCCGTCGGGGAATATCACCCAATATACCTACAGCGGCAAACTGCTCACCAGCAGAAAGGATCCCAGCGGGAATACCACCACCTATACCTATACGGAGGAGGGATTCCTCGCCACGGAAACCGATTCCTATGGGCGCACGACCACGTATACCTATGATTCGCATGGGCAGCGCACTTCCGTCATGGATTCCTATGGCAAGGTAACCACCTACACCTATGATGCCCTCGGCCGCCTGACGGATACCACCGACCCGCGCGGGCGGGTGACCCATAACGAATATAACGCCGCCGGGCAGCTCTTGCGGACAGTGAGAAACTATGACCCCAACCGCCCACAGAACGATGCGAACCAGTACAACATCGTAACCACGTATGAATACGATACGCGCGGAAACCAGATCAAGACCACCGATACGCTCGGGCACATTACGCGCAGCGAATACGATGACGCAGATCGGCTGGTTCGCAGCTTCGATGCGGCCGGCAAGGCGACCACCTACACCTATGATGCAGAAGGCCGCCTGCTAACCACCACCGATGCGCTGAACCATACCACCACGTACGTTTACGATGAAGTTGGGCGCCGCCTGACCACCATCGACGCGAAGGGACAATCCTCGGGCACAACCACCTTCGATATCGCCGCCAACACCGCCACCGCCAGCGACTCGCTTGGCCATTCGGCAACGTACTACTATAACGAGCTTAACCAGGTGGTAAAAGTTGTTGACCCGCTGGGCAATTACACCACGACTACCTATGACGAGAATGGCAATGTTGAAAACCGCACCGATGCGCTGCGCCGGGCGACGTACTACGAGTACGATGCGCTGAACCGATTGGTCAAAACGACCGACCCCAATGGCGCGGTTACGCAGACAATCTATAACGCCAAAGGCCAGCGGGAGGCTACCATCGACCCGCTGGGCAACCGCACCGAGTACACCTATGATACCCAGGGCCGCCTGATCGATACCAAAGATGTGCTGGGGAACCACACCACCAGCGAATTCGACGACGACGGAAACCTGATCGCGACAACCGATGCTCTGGCACGCACCACGAGCTACGAGTACGACGAGTGGGGCCGGCAAACCGCCATGGTCGATGCCGCCGGAAGGCGCACCACCTACACCTACGATGCACTCGACCGGACAATCAGCACCACCGACCCCACCGGCACCGCCACGACCACCTACGACGCCCTGGGGCGCGTCATTTCGCGTACGGATGTGCATGGGCGCACCGCCACGACCACCTATGATGAATTGGGACGTACTATTA
>JAEYUE010000219.1 GCA_023433655.1 Pseudomonadota bacterium
TCGGGACCTTCGACCAGGCCCAGCTGCAGCGCGGCTACAAGGTCTATCGCGAGGTCTGCGCCTCCTGCCACGGCATGGACCTGATGTATTTCCGCACCCTGGCCGAGCCGGGCGGACCCTTCTACGATCCGCACCAGGCCAATCCGGCCGAGAACCGCTTCGTCAAGGTCCTGGCGGCCGAGGTCCAGGTGCCGGACATCGACAGCGAGACTGGCGAGCCGATCATGCGCGACGCCGTCCCGGCCGACCGCTTCCCCAATCCCTACCCGAACGCCACCGCCGCGGCGGCGGGCAACGGCGGGGCTGCGCCGCCGGACCTGTCGGTCATGGCCAAGGCGCGCCACGACGGCGCCAACTACATCTACTCGCTGCTGTCGGGCTATGTGGACGCGCCGGCCGGGCTCGAGATCCGTCCGGGGCAGTACTACAACCCGTACATGGCCGGCGACCTGACGCCGTTCGTGGCCGAGGGCGCCCACGTGCCGCCGGGCGGCTTCATCGCCATGCCGCCGCCGCTGATGGACGGCCAGGTGACCTATGACGACGGCTCGTCGGAAACGGTCGATCAGTACTCGAAGGACGTCGCCGCCTTCATCGCCTGGGCCTCGGATCCCAAGCAGGTGCAGCGCAAGCAGGCGGGTCTGGGCGTGCTGATCTTCCTCTTCCTGTTCGCGGGCGTGACCTACATGAGCTACCGCCGCCTGTGGAAGGGCATCGCCCACTAGCGACCTGCCCAGGGACTGAACGACGAACCCGCCGGGGCGCCTGCGCCGGCGGGTTTTTCGTGTCCGCAACCAGCCCGGAGAACGCAGGGTTGCGAAATCGGATCAAGTGCTTTATAACGCAAAGCAGCAGGGAGAAGCCGCCATGAATCGCTTGCCTCTGATGCTGTCCGCCGCCGTCATTCTGATCGGAGCGCCGGCCGCCGCGCAGGTCCCGGTGCAGCCGGCCGGGTCCGCCGTCCAGCGCGAGGCCGTCGGCGCCCTCGACTTCCTCGATGGCGAATGGCGCGGACAGGCAATCGTCCACGGCCCGGACGGAACCGAAACCCTGACCCAGACCGAGCGGGTCGGCTCCCTGCTGGGCGGCTCGATCAAGGTCATCGAGGGACGCGGCTACGCCGCGGACGGCTCCACGGTGTTCAACGCCATGGCCGTGCTGTCCTGGGACGAGCGCGAGGGCCGCTATCGCTTCCGCTCCTGGGCCAACGGCTTCTCCGGCGACTATCGCTTTGAGCGCACCGCGGACGGCTTCCGCTGGGAGACGCCGGCGGGCCCGAACGCCCGCATCGAATATGTCGCCATCGTCCGGGACGGGACCTGGCATGAGGTCGGGACCTATATCGCGGAGGGACAGCCGCCGCGCCCGATGATCGACATGCGCCTGACCCGGATCGGCGACACCGACTGGCCGGCGGGCGACGCGGTGGAGCCCCGCTGAGCCTGAGGACGGAATCCGACGTTTCGCGCCTGGCCGGATCGACCTGACGGAAAAATGGGCTAGGGTCCGCCCCCGGTTTCATGGCTGAGGGTGTTCCGTTCATGCGTCTCCTGTCGTCCGCCGCCGCGCTCGCCGCCGGCTTCCTGCTCGCCGCCTGCGCCAGCACCGGGTTGGAACCCTCGGCGCCCGCGGCCGCCATCGACGCCGCCCGGCTGTCGGAACACGCCCGCGTCCTGTCGGACGACAGTTTCCAGGGCCGCGGCATCGCCACTCCGGCCGAGGACATGGTGGTTCGCTATCTGAGCGAACAGTACGCCGCGGCCGGCTTCCAGCCGGGCGGCGAGAATGGCGGCTGGACCCAGGACGTCACTCTCAACCGCTTCACCGCTTCGGACGTCAGCGCCGCCTTCAAGGTCGGCGGCGAGACCCTGCCTCTGGCGCAGGGGCAGCAGATCGTCGTCTCGACCCGCCTGCCGGGCAGCCGCGTGAATCTGGCTGACGCGCCGCTGGTGTTCGCCGGCTACGGCATCACCGCGCCCGAGCGGAACTGGGACGACTTCAAGGATGTGGACGTGCGCGGCAAGGTCATCGTCGTGCTGGTGAACGACGCCGACTTCGAACAGCCCGAGCTGAACACCTTCAACGGCCGGGCCATGACCTACTACGGCCGCTGGACCTACAAGTATGAGGAGGCGGCGCGGCGCGGCGCGGCGGGCGTCATCATCGTGCATGAGACGGCCCCGGCCTCGTATGGCTGGGCCACGGTCAACAACAGCTGGTCCGGGCCGCAATTCGACATCGTGCGCCAGAACGCCGCCGCCGAGCGCGTGCCGGTCGAAAGCTGGATCCAGCGCGACGTGGCCGTCGACCTGTTCCGCCGCGCCGGACTCGACTTCGAGGCGCTGAAGGTCCAGGCCCGCAGCCGCGACTTCCGGCCGGTCGCCTTGGCGGACGCCACCCTGAGCACGACCTTCGACGTCGCCACCAGCCAGATCACCACCCGCAACGTCATCGCCCGTTTGCCCGGCACGACCCACCCGGACGAGAGCATCCTCTACACCGCCCACTGGGACCACATCGGCGTGGGCGAGCCGGACGCCAACGGCGACGCCATCTTCAACGGCGCCGTCGACAACGCCACCGGCACCGCCGGCCTGCTGGAGCTGGCCCGCGTCTGGGGCGCCGGCCCGCGTCCCGAGCGCTCGATCGTGATGATCAGCTTCACCGCCGAGGAGAGCGGGCTGCTGGGCTCGGAATACTATGCGGCCAATCCCGTCTGGCCGCTGGAGAAGACGGTGGCCGGCTTCAACATGGACGCCATGAACGTCTACGGCCGGGTCGAGCACCTGGGCGTCATCGGCTACGGCCAGTCTGAGCTGGACGAGTTGCTGGCGGCGGCCGCCGCGCGGCAGGGCCGCGAGGTCGCGCCGGACGCCAATCCGGCCGCCGGCAGCTATTTCCGCAGCGACCACTTCCCGCTGGCCAAGCGCGGCGTGCCCATGGCCTACGCCGAGGGCGGCGGCGACTTCCGCGACCCGCCGGTCGAGCCGCGCGAGGCGGCTCGCGACGAGTACGGCGCCAAACGCTACCACCAGGCCGACGACGAATGGTCGGCCGACTGGGACCTCGCCGGCCAGGTCGAGGATCTCGAGGTCGCCCTGTGGATCGGCCGCGACCTCGCCAGCAGCCGCGACTGGCCGGGCTGGAAGGAGGGCTCGGAGTTCGGGCCCGCCCGCGCCGCCAGCGCCGCCGCCCGCAGATGACGAAAACTTAATGGGCGGTCCCGCGGGGCCGCCCTAGAGTGTCCCGAAGTTCGGGATGGAGCCTTCCTACATGTTTCGTGCATTCACCGGCGGCGTCGCCGCCGCTGCGCTGCTGTTCGCCGCCGGCGCAGGCCTCGCGCAGGACTTCTCGGCCGAGCGGATCAGCAACGACATCCGCACCATCAGCGCCGACGCTTTCCAGGGCCGCTATCCCGGCACGGAAGGCGAGCGCCTGACCCTGGCGTGGCTGCAGGCGCAGTACGAGGCAATGGGCCTCCAGCCCGGCGGACCGGACGGCCAGTGGCTGCAGCCCGTGCACCTGAAGCGCTTCACCCCGGTCGAGGGCGCCGCCAGCGCCAGCTGGACCGGCCCGGACGGCGTCAGCCACCCGCTGGTTGTCGGCACGGACGTCACCCTGCGCGCCGTCGCCAACGATGGGCAGGCCTCGATCAGCAATGCGCCGCTCGTCTTCGCCGGCTACGGCATCACCGCGCCCGAGCGGAACTGGGACGACTACGGCGACATCGACGTGCGCGGGAAGGTCGTTATCGTCATGGGCGGCGAGCCGGAAGGCGAACTGTTCAACGGCGCCTATGACACCAACTACGAGTCCGGGGCCTACAAGGCCGACGAGGCCTTCCGCCGCGGCGCCGTCGGCATCGTCACCCTCGTGGCCGAACCGGGGGACTCCGCGACCTGGCAGCGGGTCGCCCGCTTCGCCGGACGCACCCGCACCCTGACGCCGGGGGCGGCGGACCTCGAGTTCTCCATGGCGATCAACCACGACGTGGCCCTGCAGTGGGCGACCGCGGCCGGCCTCGACATCAACGGGCTGAGCGGCATCGGCTCGGGCGCCTTCAAAGCCGTGCCGCTGAACGGCGTGACCCTGTCAGTCGACGCGGCGGAGACCAGCGAGACCCTGGTCACACACAACCTGCTGGCCCGCATCCCGGGGACCGAGCGGCCGAATGAGACCATCGTCTATTCGGCCCACTGGGACCACGTCGGCGGCGAGGCCCAGCACCCCGAGACGCCGGGCGACGACAAGATCTTCAACGGCGCCTGGGACAACGCCTCGGGCACCGTCGGCGTGGTCGAGATGGCCCGCCAGCTGAGCCAGGCGCCGCGGCCCGAACGCTCGATCGTCTTCGCCCACATGGCGGCCGAGGAGATGGGGCTCATGGGCGCCTACGGCTACGCCGCCGACCCGGTGTATCCGCTCGAGACCACGGTGGCCGACATCAACATCGACATGCTGCCGCTGTCGGGACCGACGAAGGACATTCCGATCTTCGGCAAGGGGCAGAACGATCTCGAGGACCGGCTGCAGGCGCTGGCCGCGCCTCTGGGCCGCTACGTCACCGACGACAGCATGCCGGAGCAGGGCTTCTATTACCGCTCCGACCACTTCCCCTTCGCCCGCATGGGCGTGCCGGCGATCATGCCCTGGCACGGTTGGGACTGGGTCGACGGGGGCAAGGAAGCCGGCGAGGCGGCATGGCGGGCCAAGTTCGGGGCCGACTATCACAAACCGTCGGACGAGTGGTCGGCGGAGATGGACTTCACCTCGGCCGTGGAAAACCTGACCCTGCTGTACCACCTGGGTCTGGACCTCGCGAACAGCGAGGACTGGCCGGGCTGGAAGCCGACGTCGGAGTTCGCCCAGGTCCGCGCCCGCTCGGACGCCGCGCGCCAGTGACCGCGACGATACGGCCCCTGACGGGTGACGGCTCGCCGCCGGTCGAGGGCTCGTATCCGCAGGCCGTCGAGGTGACCGGCCCGACGCGCTGGCTGTACCTGTCCGGCCAGATTCCGGTCGCGCCGGACGGCTCGCTGGCCGCCGGCTTCACCGCCCAGTGCGAGCAGGTATGGGATAATATCGAGACCCAACTCGCCGCCGCGGGGATGAGCCTCGACAACCTCGTCAAGGTGACCACCTTCCTCTCCGACCGCCGCTACGCCCTCGAAAACCGCGAGGTGCGGGTGCGCCGGCTGGCCGGTCGACAGCCGGCCCTGACCGTCATCGTCACCGGCATCTTTGACGAGGCGTGGCTGGTCGAGATCGAGGCCGTGGCGGCGGCGTAACGCCGCCTTGCGCGCGCCGGCGGCCGGCCGCACCGTCCGACCATGAGCCGCTGGTCGCCGCAACCCTGTCCGGACGAGCCCGACGGCCTGATCCTGTTCGACGGCGTCTGCGTCTTCTGCTCACGCTGGGTGCAGTTCGTGCTCCGGCTGGACCGTCAGCGGCGCTTCCTTTTCCTGCCGATCCAGTCGCCGCGCGGCCGGGCGCTCGCCGAACGGTTCGGCGTCGATCCCGATACGCCCGAAACCAACGCCGTGATCCTTGATGCACGCATCTGGTTCAAGTCGGACGCCGCCCTGACCGTGCTCGGCATCTTCCCCGAGACGGCGACGCTGGCCCTGCTGAAGGCGGTTCCACGGTCCCTGCGCGACCCGCTCTATGACCTGATCGCCCGCAACCGCTACCGCATTTTCGGCCGCACGGACCACTGCATGGTTCCCGAGGCGGCGGACCGGGAGCGGTTCCTGTGGTGACCCGCGTGCTGGTGATCGGGGCCGGCGGGGTGTTCGGCTCCCGGCTCGCCGAGGGCCTTCTCCGGCACGGCTTCGAGGTGATCGCCGCCGGACGGAGCCTCGAACGGGCGCAGGCGGTCGCGGCGCGACTGCGGGCCGCCTTTCCCCGCGCGGCCATCGAAGCCGCCGCCCTCGATACGGCCACTCTGACCGCCGGGTGTTGAAGGAGACCGGGGCGATCATCGTGGCCGACGCCGCGGGGCCGTTCCAGGGCGCGCCGCCAGCCGTGGCCGAAGCCGCCATCGCCGCCGGGCTGCACTACGTCGACCTCGCCGACGGACGGGACTTCGTGGCGAAATTTCCGCAGCTGGACGGCGCGGCGAGGGCCGCGGGCGTGGTCGCCCTGACCGGCTGCAGCTCGACTCCGGCCCTGTCGAATGCGGCGCTCGATCGGTTGACGGCCGGCTGGCGCGAGGTGGTCGCGGTCGAGGCGGCCATCTCGCCGGGGGCCCGGGCGCCCCGGGGCCTGTCCGTGATGCGGGCCATTCTGTCGTGGCTGGGGCGGTCGGTCCGGGTGTTCGAGGGCGGCCGCTGGACGGCGCGGCCCGGCTGGAGCGGCCTCCACTTGCGCGACTTCGGCGCGGCGGGGCGGCGGCGGGTGTCGCTGTGCGAGACGCCGGACCTCGACCTGTTCGAAACCCGGTTCAAGCCGCGTCAGCGAGCGTGGTTTCTGGCCGGGCTGGAGCCATGGCCGGCGCATCTGGGGGCCTGGCTGCTGGGCCAGGCGGTTCGAACGCTGCGGCTCGACGCGAAGGGCCGGGCCGCGACCCTGGTCCGGCTGTCGGAGGCGGCGGCGGTCTTCGGCTCGGACCGGGGAGCCATGCGAGTCGAGGCCTGGGGGGTGGACGGGCAGGGCCGCGCCGCGCGGGCCGTCTGGCGGCTGACCGCCGAGCCCGGCGAGGGCCCGGTGACGCCCAGCCTGCCGGCGCTGGCCGCGATCCGCGCCATTGCGGCCGGACGGATCAGACCGGGGGCGCGGGCTTGCGTCGGCGAACTGACGCTGGAGGACATCGTCGCCGAGATGGCGCCGCACCGGTTGGCGACCGGGACCACCGTCGAACGGGGCGCGATCTTCGCCCGCGCCATCGGCCCGGCGTTCGACGCCCTGCCGGCGCCGATCCGGGCCCTGCACGAGGCGCCGGGGCGGTCGCTGTGGCGCGGCGAGGCGACGACCGGAGGGGCGGAGGGCCTCCCGGCCACGCTGGCGGCGCGCCTCGTCGGCTTCCCGCCGGCGCAATCCGCCTGCGCGGTCGAGGTCTCGATCGACGCAGACGGCGACCGGTCGGTCTGGCGGCGTTGCATCGGCGGTCACGCCTTCGCCAGCGAACTGTCCCGACCGCAGGAGGGAGGGCGGGTGCAGGAGCGTTTCGGTCCGCTGACCATGGACCTGCGGCTGACCCCGGAGGCAGGCCGGCTGGTCTACCGGGTCGAAGGCTGGCGGCTGGGTCCGATCCCGCTGCCGCGAGCGCTGGGCCCGACCACCGCCGCCCATGAGGAAGTCGACGCCGAGGGCCGCTTCGTCTTCGACGTCGAGATCCGGCTGCCCGTGGCCGGGCGGGTGGTGCGCTATCGCGGCTGGCTGGCGGGAGCGGATCAGCCGCGCTTGCGCACGAATACCGTGCCGGCGGAATAGCCGGCCCCGAAGCTGCAGATCAGCCCGGTATCGCCGGGCGCGAAGCCGTCGTTGTGGAGGTGGAAGGCGATGATCGAACCGGCCGAGGAGGTGTTCGCGTAGTCGTCGAGGATGATGACGTTCTCCTCCGGCGTCGGCTCGCGGCCCAGCACCTTGCGGCCGATCAGCTCGTTCATGTTGATGTTGGCCTGGTGCAGCCACAGCCGCTTCAGTTGCGCCGGATCGATGCCGAGGTCGCGGGCGTGGTCGACGATCATTTGCGCGACCATCGGCACCACGTCCCTGAACACCTTGCGGCCCTGCTGGACGAACAGTTTGTCGGTGAGGCCGGTGGCGGCGACCGGCTCGGCCTCGCCCGTGGGAAGGGCGGCCGCGTTCAGGAAGCCGAAATTGTTGCGGATGTTGTTGGAAAAGACGGTCTTCAGCCGCGTGCCGAGGATCTCCCAGCCGTCGGCGGCCTGGTCAGCGGCCTCGACGATCACCGCCGTGGCCACGTCGCCGAAGATGAAGTGGCTGTCGCGGTCCTTGAAGTTGAGGTGGGCCGAGCAGATCTCGGGATTGACCATCAGCACCGCCCTGACCGAGCCGGAGGCGATGAAGTCGGCTGCGGTCTTGATGCCGAAGGTGGCCGAGCTGCAGGCCACGTTCATGTCGAAGGCGAAGCCCTCGATGCCCAGCGCCTGCTGCACCTCGATGGCCATGGCCGGGTAGGGGCGCTGCATGTTGGAGGCGGCGCAGATCACCGCCCCGATCTCCGAGGCCGGCTTGCCCCAGCGGGC
>JAEYUE010000222.1 GCA_023433655.1 Pseudomonadota bacterium
TCCTGCGCTCCGAGACCAGCCTGATCCAGACCATCGGCCGCGCCGCCCGCAACGTCGACGGCCGCGTCATCCTCTACGCCGACCGCATGACCGGCTCGATGGAGCGCGCCATCGCCGAGACCAACCGGCGTCGCGAAAAGCAGATGGAATACAACGCCGCCCACGGCATCACGCCGGAGTCGGTCAAGCGCGACATCAAGGAGATCCTCGCCAGCCCCTACGAAAGCCGCGAGCTCGACCGCCTCACCGCCCCCGGCGTCCGCGACGAGAGCAAGCCGTTCGTGGGGACCAACTTCCAGGCCGCCCTCAAGGACCTCGAAGGCCGCATGCGCGAGGCCGCCGCCAACCTCGAGTTCGAGGAAGCCGCCCGCCTGCGCGACGAGATCAAGCGCATGAAGCTGATGGACCTGGAGTTCGCCAACGAGGTGCTGACGGCCGAGGGCCAGGCCGTGGACCGGGAGGCGCCGAAGCGGGACCGGGCGGCGGCCCGGGCGGAGAAGGCGGCGGCGTTCAGGAAGGGGCGGTAGGGGGGCGTTCAGGCCAGATAGACAAAAAGATTGGGAGGAGGTCGCGAAGCGTAGATCGCCTCGCGCTCGCGCTACATAGCTTTCACGACGCCGCGAGAGGCCAGCTCACCATAAACGTGTTCCAGTATCGCAATGTCGGCATCCTTGTAGAGCTTGCCAAACGGATGTGCTGGAACCCGTCTTAGACGGTTTATTTCGTCGAACCATTTAACATATTTTGCCTGCCCCTTCTTGTCGTCCAGAAGAGCTATGCTCAGCTCATCCTTGAAGTGTGGCCAGTTCTCGGCCGTTTCGACCACCTTCCGAAAATCGAGGAAGTCCATATAGGTTTCGAGTGGCCCTTGCTCGTCCAGGGGCGCTTGGGTTTGCTTCCGGAAAGCGTCAACTAGGATTTCCTGGTTCCTTACCGCCTGCTGAAGGAAGTTCTGTCCGGAGTAGAGTTCCTTCAGCCGCTCCACGACAAATGCCGGAACGCGGGTTTGAATCTCCCGGATCTGCTCATCGGCGCGCAGTCGGCGTTCGTCCGCTGTCTGACGCAGAAAATCGTCGAGCCCTTCGGGGCCAAACGACGGAGCAACTTCACGGACCAAAACAGCGAGACGGTAGAAATATGCCGGGACGCCACCTGAGCCGAATGCCACCTTAAAGTTGCTTTCAAACTGCTCGTCGGAGGCTGTGGAGACGAAGGCGAGCACGGGTTCCAGGTAAGTGCTCACTTGCTCAACTAGGTCCGAAACCGACAGTTCGCGAGGGTCCATGCCTGTGTCGCGCTGGACAAAACCACACAGTTCACCAAACAGACGGATGTACGCTTCAACGCCGGTATTTGTGCAGAGATGGCTTCCCTTACCAGCGGCCCAACGGACCTCGTTTGCAGTCCTGACCTTTGAGAAGTACAGCGAAAGCCCCTCCGCCAAAGCGTTGATCGTGTCTGCTGGACGATCGCGGCTGAGGGGCCCTTGGATGAAACGCGCCTCCGCTCCGTGCTTCTGACGGCCGATGAGGTTGGAAGTGACGATCGCGTTGCAGATTTGGCTGAGGGTTAGCGACCGATCTTGCGACGACGGCAGGTCAACGCTTTTCAGCCTATCCTCAAAGGGTCCCCCGATCTCACATCGGAGTTGCTCCATCACGCGCACGGCGATGGCGCGGGTCTGCTTTTGTCGATCCTCCGAGTGAAGGTCCTGCTCGCCCCGTAGCTCGTCAATCAGGTTCTTGGACACCTTTCTCTGTTCACTATTGATCGTCTTAAATAGCCTCCCTTCCTCGTCCGAAGACATTTTTTCAAATGCGACCACTGGTATTCGGTGCGACGGTTCATCTTCGTTGTGTTCGGCATAACCGTACAAACGGTGCTGTCCGTCGATTATCCAGACTGACTTGTAGGTGGACGGAAGCGTTAGCGTGCCCGACGATGTGCCATCTTCCGTCTCAGGACCCGCTCGGTCGAAGCGGACCTGTTCTTTGAAGTTCACCAAAAGGGCATTGGGGAAATAACCGCCCTCGGAGACATACTTGGCCACATCCTTAAGGCGGGCTCGTGTGATGAGCCGTTGATAGCTAGGTGCGGCCTCGGGATCCCGTAAATCTCGGTGGTTAACGTAGGAAATTGGAAGAAGTTTGCGGGGTGGCGCAACAAAGAAAAAGCACTGCTTGCCGCCGACCTTTGATCGGATGGCTGGGACGGTCATTTGGGAGATCGCCTGCGATTTAGCGAGGTATTCCGCATGAAACTGGAACCGGCCGGCCGGCCCGAGCCTATTGGCGATCTCAGAAAAATATCGCATCTCCAGTTCACGAACAGGTCGGATATTGAACTCGCGAGCGCGGGAGAGATCAGGTTCAGACCATTCTAGGTTTCTTGTGACGAACAGCCAGATGATTTTCTTGTTGAATGTCTCTCCATAAACGGAACGAAGCGCCCTGGCGATGGGCCCTTTGTTTGCTTCGAACTCGCCGAGATCCTTCTGCAAAGATCGCCTCTGACGTATAGAGGAATATTTGCACTCCGCTACGACAACGGTCTCGTCATCCAGGGCAAAAACATCGATCTGCTTTCGTACGACGTTCGTTCTGTCTTGAGTGATCTGGATAAAAAAGTCTCGCCCGACATTTAGCTCCTTGTATCCAAACTGGTAAAGTATGGACCAGAAGTCATTTTCGAGTATCTCATCAGCGGGGCGTTGCTTCTTAATTCGAACGCCACGCTTGAGAGGCGTGACCACCTCCCATCCGGCTTCTGTGTGGGGTTCGACGTCGGCGGCAGGAACTCGCTTAATCTGGAAGCGCTGCTTACGACGTCTGTACTCCGCCGCTCTCGTCGCCTTGTCCTTGGCAAGCTGTCCAATAGGCATCGCTCGACTCCCCCGTTATCAGGAGCTTATCGAGTTCAACCTTAACGACAAGTCGATCCGCTACGCCGTCTGTCTACCGGAGTGATTGGCATAGGTCTCCCAGGTCGGCTCATAGTCGTCCGCTTGGTTGCCCCAAGCTGACCATCCGGGCCGGCCACCACGCGCGAAGAGTTCGAGATAGGGACCCGAACTGCATGCTTCAATCAGTTCGTACTGCTCATCGGGCTTGCGGCTGTGTTCCCGCTTGCGGGTCTGGATCATGTTCACTTGGCTGCGACCGGGGTCGAGCGTCCTCGCGTTCTTTCCTCGCACGCCGAACAGGATGAGCTCCGTCACATTGCGGAAATAGAACCCCACCCCTCGGCCATCGGAGCCGCCGTCCTTGCGTACCTTGTGCCAGACGAGATTCGATTTGTACGTGAAGCCCCACGCTTCCATCACCTTCAGGCCATCGGGGAGTAGGGCGTTCGGCACCCACATGTACAGGTGGGCCGTCTCCGTCGCGCAGCCCTCCACCGGAAGGGCGCAGATGTCGGCCAACTCCATGGTCGGGTATCGGGTCAGACGACGGTGCTCGGGCGCGATCTTGCCGGTCCGGTTCTGAAACTGCCACGGCGGGTCGGCTAGGATCGTCCGGAACTTCGTCCCCTGCGTCGCCAGCTGAAGATCGATGCTCGCTTCGCGAGCGATTGCGCTGAGTGCCATGGTTCGTCCTACCCGTTGGGGAATCGAATCATCGCCCGCCTGAAGGTCAGGTTAACGACGGTTAAGTCGGCCGAAACAAAGCATGAACACGAGCTGCGTCATTATCGGTCGTGCCTAGGGCCGACGCTTGGGGGCGATGCAGCAGCGGCTGGCGGCGGCGAACAATCCCAGCCTGTTCGTCATGGGCTACGACCGCGCGGCGCATCGCGTCTCCGACCTGATCGTCGTGCCGCGCCATTTCTTCACCGGGGCCATCGTCCGCCCGCGTCCGCCGCTGGGGCCGAACGCCCGCCGCGCCGGCTGGCAGGGCTGCGGCATCCGGCTGAAGGACGTCCCCGCCGCCGGCCGCATCCCCCTGATCCGCCACGGCGCGCCGCGCCCGCAGGCCGAGGTCCGCGCCGCCTGGGCCGCGACCCTGTTCCTACGTGACACGAAACAGGAGGCGCGCGGCTGGCTGCTCGCCGTCATGCAGGCGGTCGAGGCCGTGACCGCCGCCGCCGGCCGCCCCGACTTCACCCTCGCCGAGCTCTACGCCCGCGAACCCGACCTCGCCGCCCGCTTCCCCGCCAACCGCCACGTCCGCGAGAAGATTCGCCAGCAGCTGCAGGTGCTGCGGGACCGGGGCTGGCTGAGCTTCGAGGGGCGGGGGCGGTATCGGCTGGGCTGAGGGCGGCCCCACACCTCCCCCTTCATCGCCATGGCGGAGCGTCGCCGGCGCGGGCGGAGGGCGTCAAGGACGCGCCCGGCGGGCGCGCCGCTGCGCGGTGGCCGCAGGCCATCCTTGACCCCCTCCGCCCGTCCGGCAGGCTGGCCGGCAAGGCGGGGAAGGGGGGCTGGCGCCAAGCTGGTTCGGCCCCCGCGACCCTCTCCGGCGGGAGAGGGCTTGAGCGCACGGCGGCCGCAGGCCGTCGTCCTTGCGCGAAGGGTGAGGGGCTACGGCGTCCCATTTGGCGCCCCCGCAGGCCCCGCCCGACGCGGCTCCTCCCTGACCAGCCGACCCTCACCCCTTCGCGCAGCCGCTCGCTGCGCTCGCGGGCGCTCAGGCCCTCTCCCGTCGGGAGAGGGAATCCACAGCCGCGGGAACAGACTGCGAACATCCCTCTCCCGCCGTCCCGCCGCCCGCGCTGGACCGCTCCCATGCCCGAGCCGCCCCGCCTGCTCCTCGTCCGCTGCCTGGCTCCCGGCTGCTTCCACGAGGCGGTGCTGGACGCGAAGGCCCTGTTCCCCGGCGGCGACCGCCCCCCGCCGGGCCGTTCCGACCGCTTCCGCTGCCTGTGCGGGGCGCGGCGGGCGACGCTCGAATACCTGCGCCGCCGCCCCCGTCCGGCCAACCCCTGCGGCTGGATCTGAGCGGAACCGGCCCGCCGGGGCCGGGTTGTCCCCGCATGGACAAGGGCATGAGCTACCGCCGGTTTGCGGCGATGATCGCCGTCTCCACCGTGGTGATGTTCGGACTGATGTACCTGAACACCTTCGCGCTGGAGCACGTGCGCTACAGCCAGACGCGCACCTGGATGGCGCTGGTCATGGGCGCGACCATGGCGGTGATCATGCTCGGCTTCATGTGGGGCATGTACCGCGACCGGCGGCTCAACCTCGTCATCCTCGCCGGGGCCGCCGTGGTCTTCGCCGGGTCGCTGTGGGCGGTGCGCAGCCAGCAGACGGTGGGCGACGTCGCCTACATGAAGGCGATGATCCCGCACCACTCGATCGCCATCCTGACCAGCGAGCGGGCGCAGATCCGCGACGAGCGGACGCGGCTGCTGGCCGACCGGATCATCGAGGCCCAGGTGCGCGAGATCGCCGAGATGGAGGCCCTGATCGCCGAGCTGCAGCGCGACCCGCCGCCGGACGGCGCCCCGGTGCTGCCCTCGTACCGCGAACGCGGCGCGCCGAAACCGCCGCCGGCGAAGTAGGGGCGGGGCGCTCCTCCGTCGTCATCCTCCGGCAAGCCGCGCAGCGGCGCAGACCGGGGGACCCAGCGGCGCGCGCGAGCGCGAAGCTGTCGGGAGCGCCGCAGCCCACGACAGACTGCCTGAACAGATCGCCTTCGGCGCCGCTGGGTCCCCCGGTCTCCCCCCGCTTCCGCGGGGGTCGCCGGAGGATGACGACAGAATGGGCGAAGAGCGCGTTCGCAGCTCCCACCCCCTGCGTCCGCTTCCGACGCACCCGCCGTCCATCCTGTCCGCCACGGAGGAGGCGCGGATGGAGTACGAGGATCGCAAATATCGCTCCGACGAGACCTGGGCCGAGGTGCGGCGGGCGTGGGAGCAGGGGGAGACGGGGGCGTCGCTGGCGAAGCGCTATGACGTCGGCCTAGCCAACCTGTGGCGGCGGCGGGCGGCCGAGGGCTGGGAGCGGCGGCGGGAACGTGATCCGGTCCCCGAGCCGCTGGAGGGTTGGGACCGCTACGCCGAGCGGAAGCGCGACGAGTGGGATTTCCGCCTGGATGAGACGCGGCGGGTGGCGGTCAAGCTGGCCGAGGCGATGGCCGGCGGGGCGCTGAAGGAGGTCCCGCTGTGGCACCTCGGCTTCGTGCTGAAGTGGCGGGCCGAGCGCCTGCCCGCCGAGACGGCGGCGCGCGACCGGGACTGGGCCCGGCGCTACGGCTGGACGGAACGGCTGTGGGACGAGGAGACCGGGCGGCTGCATCCGCAGCTGTGGCTGGACGGGGTGACGCTGGGCGCCAACGAGGCCGCGTGGCGCGAGGACGTCGGCCTGCCGCCGGGCAAGGCGCCGGATTATCCGTAGGGGACTGGCCCCTACTTGCGCGCCCCGGCCAGCTCCTGCTCGACCCGCTCGAAGGTGTCGGTGACCGCCGCCTCGGGGGCCTTGCCCAGCTTGCTGACCACGACGATGGCGAGGAAGCTGAGCAGGAAGCCCGGCGCCATCTCGTAGATCACGCTGGACAGGGTCTTCCCGTCGGGCAGGACCGGGACGAAGATCCAGACCAGCACGGTGGCGGCGCCGACGATCATGCCGGCGAGCGCCCCGTTGCGGGTCATCCGCTTCCACGTCAGCGACAGGATGACCAGCGGGCCGAAGGCGGCGCCGAAGCCGGCCCAGGCGTTGGCCACCAGGCCGAGCACATTGCTGTCGGGGTCCCAGGCCAGGGCGATGGCCGCCAGGGCCACGCCCAGCACGGCCAGCCGCCCGGCCAGCACCAGCTCCTTCTGCGGCGCGTTCTTGCGCAGGAAGACGCCGTAGAAGTCCTCGACCAGCGAGCTGGACGAGACCAGCAGCTGCGACGAGATGGTGCTCATGATCGCCGCAAGGATGGCCGCGAGGATGAAGCCGGTGATCAGTGGGTGGAACAGCACGTCGCCCAGCAGGATGAAGATGGTCTCCGGGTCGGCCACCTCCAGCCCGGTGCGGGTGGCGTAGGCGAGGCCGACGAGGCCGGTGGCCAGGGCGCCGAGCAGCGACACGCCCATCCAGGTCATGCCGATGCGCCGCGCCGTCGGGATGTCTCGCACCGAGCGGATGGCCATGAAGCGGACGATGATGTGCGGCTGGCCGAAATAGCCCAGCCCCCAGGCCAGGGCCGAGACGACGCCGACCACGCTGGCGTCGCGGAAGACGTTGAGCAGCTGGGGGTCGAGGTCGTCGAGGGTGCGCGTCATCTCGCCGACGCCGCCGATCTGCATCAGGGCCACCACCGGCACCAGCACCAGGGCGAGGAACATGATGCAGCCCTGGACGAAGTCGGTCAGGCTGACGGCCATGAAGCCGCCGACCATAGTGTAGGCCAGCACCACCCCGGCGGTGATCCACAGGCCCAGCGAATAGTCGAGGCCGAAGGCGCTCTCGAACAGCTTGCCGCCGGCCACCACCCCCGACGAGGTGTAGAGGGTGAAGAAGACCACGATGACCAGGGCCGAGACGATGCGCAGCAGGCGCGAGCGGTCCTCGAACCGCTTGTCGAAGAAGTCGGGCAGGGTGATCGCGTCGCGCGCCGCCGCCGTATAGACGCGCAGCCGCGGGGCCACGATCAGGTAGTTGGCCCAGGCGCCGACGAACAGGCCGAGGCCGATCCACGCCGACGACAGGCCGGTCAGGTACATGGCCCCCGGCAGGCCCATCAGCAGCCAGCCGCTCATGTCCGAGGCCCCGGCCGACAGGGCGGTGACCGCCGGCCCGAGCTTTCGCCCGCCCAGCATGTAGCCGGCCACGTCGTCCGTGCTCTCGCGGTACGACCACAGGCCGATGCCCAGCATCAGCGCGAAATACAGACCGAGGGTGATGTAGACGCCGAGTTCCATACGGCAGGGGTAGCAGCCTCCGCCCCCCCGCGGCCACCCTTTGCGGCGGGAAAGCGGCGGAGCGCGGCAGCCGTGCAACGGGCGGGCGGGGCGGCGGAACCGGCCGGGGCGGCGCCGGTTGAGTCCGCGAACCCCCTCTCAGCCCGGAGCCCAGCCATGTCCGTCGTCGACAAGATCCTTTCGAAAGTCACCCCCGTCCCCTCCGAGGAGAAGCGCGCCGAGGCCACCGCCGAGGCCCGCGCCCGCGCCGCGCCGGGCGACTGGCTGTCGATGGCGCTGGACCACCACGACCGCATCCGCGCCTGTTTCGCCGCCTGCCGCCGGGCCGAGAGCGCCGAGGCGCGGGTGGTGGCCATGAAGGAGCTGGCCCTGATCCTCAACGGCCATTCGCTGGCCGAGGAGGTGGTGCTCTACCCGGCCCTGGCCCAGGCCGGCGAGAAGATGCACGCCGGCCACGCCTACGCCGAACAGACCACCGCCAAGATGCAGATGGCCGAGCTGGAGAACATCCCGCCCTCCACCCCCGAATGGATGGACAAGCTGAAGCACATCGAGGGCGCGGTGCTGACCCACATCTATGAGGAGGAATCCAGCTGGTTCCTGCACCTCAAGGAGAAGGGCGAGCACCAGGCCCACCTGGCCGACCGCTACCGCGAGGAGTTCGAACGCTACTGCGGGACCGGCACGGCCGGAGGCGCAGCCGGGCGCAGCGCCGACGGCGGCATGGCGGCGGCCGCCCCGATGAGCCCGATCGACTGATGACCCAGACGCCCCTGCAGGAAGAGGAGGCCGCCGCAACCCTGGCGGCGGCCGCGGACCTCGAGGAGCTGGACCCGACCGCCGGGGTGGTGCGCCGCGACGTCGAGGACCGGACCTGGCATGAGCCGGCCGACGTCGCGGCGGCGCGGGCCGGGACGCGGCGGCCGGCGCTGGGCTTCAGCCTCGCCGAGGCGCCGATGCTGGCGGCCGGGGTGCTGGCCGGCGGGGCCCTGCTGACCGGCGCCGGCCTGCTGGCCGCCGCCCGCGCCGCCCGCCGGCTGGGCCCCCCGAAGCTGCGGCGACGCCGATGAACTGAGGGGCGAGACGAAGGCCGCGACGTCGGCCTATATGGCGGAAATGCCCAGCTCCCGCGCCGCCGCCCTGATGGTCCTGATCGCCTCGGCGGCGGTGCTGGGGCTGGCCCCGATCCTGGTGCGGCTGGCCGACGCCGGCCCCGCGGCCGCGGGGATGTGGCGCTTCGCCTTCGCCCTGCCGTGGCTGGCCCTGCTGGTCTGGCGGCCGGGGCAGGCGGCGGGCGAGGCGGGGCCGGGGCGGCCTGACCGGCTGATGGCCCTGGCGGCGCTGTTCTTCGTGCTCGACCTCGGCTTCTGGCATTACGGCGTGGTGCTGACCTCGGTGGCCAACGCCACCACCCTGACCAACCTGACCCCCGTGGTGGTCACCGCCGCCGCCTGGCTTCTGTTCCGCGAGAAGCCGCGGACGCTGTTCCTGCTCGCCCTCGCCGTGGCCCTGGCCGGCGCCTGGACGATGTCGGCCGGCGCCGACGGCCGGCAGGGGACCAATCCGCGCCTCGGCGACGCCTTCGCGGCCATCACGGCGCTCTGGTACGCCGGCTATTTCGTGACGGTGAAGGTGCTGCGCGGCCGCGTCTCGGCCGGGCGGATCATGCTGTGGACCACGGCGCTGGGCGCGCCGATGATGCTGGCGGTGTCGCTGGCCCTGGGCGAGCGGCTGGCCCCCGCCTCGCTCGCCGGCTGGGCCGCCTGCGCGGGCCTGGGGCTGGTGCACGTGGCGGGGCAGGGCGGGGTGGCGTGGTCGCTGGGCCGGCTGCCGGCGGCGCTGACCGCCGTGACCGTACTGATCCAGCCGGTCGTCGCCGCCGTTCTGGGCTGGGCCCTGTTCGCCGAGACCATGACCGCGGTCCAGCTGGCCGGCGCCGCGACCCTGCTGGCGGGGGTGCTGCTGGCGCAGTGGTCGGCGCGAACGAAAACGGGCGCGGAAGCCGAAGCCGCCGCGCCCGTTCCCTAGAGTCTGGTGGTTTTCAGCTCAGAGGAGCTTGAGGTCCACCGCCGAGGTCTTGCCGCGCTGGGATTCCAGCTCGTACTCGACCCGGGCGTTCTCATCGAGGCCCTGAAGACCCGCCTTCTGGACGGCGGTGATGTGGACGAAAACGTCCGAACCGCCGCTCTCGGGCTGGATGAAGCCATAGCCCTTGGTCGGGTTGAACCACTTGACCGTGCCGGTCGCCATTGTGCGTCTCCGTA
>JAEYUE010000239.1 GCA_023433655.1 Pseudomonadota bacterium
GGGTGGACAGGATGCGGACGGTCGTCGTCTTGCCGGCGCCGTTGGGGCCGAGCACACCGAGCACGGTGCCCCGGGGGACGACGAGGTCGACGCCCTGCAGCGCCTTCGTCTCGCCGAAGTGCTTCACGAGGCCCTCGGCCTCGATCACCAGGTCTGTTGTCATGCCGCCACCCTGCGCGGGCCGGCTGACACCGCCCCGACACGTCGCCGACACGGGGCCGACAGGGGGCCGACGAGGGCACCGACGGGGATGGTCGCCGGATCCGCCGGGCCGCTACGTGAGGTCGCGGCAGAGCAGCAGGAGCGTGACGTCGTCGACCGACGACGGGTCGCTGCACTCGCGGATGACGTCGTCGATGTCGACCGGCCGGGTCGGGTCCTCGCGCGTGAACGCGCCGACCAGCCGCGCCAGACCGGCCCGCAGGTTCGTCGAGCGCGAGTCGACCAGCCCGTCGCTGTACAGCACCACGCCGCCACCGGGCTCGATCACGAACCGGTGCGTGGGCGGCTCGCCCGAGCCGACGCCGACGGGCCGGTCCACGCTGACCTCGAGCAGCTCGGCCCCGCCGACCGCGTCGAGCACGAGCGGGCGGGGGTGGCCGGCGATCGACACCTCGACCACGCCCGTCGCGCGATCGACCGCGGCGACGACGACCGTGGCCATGTCGGTGGCCATGGTGCGGCGCGCCACCACGTCGGTCCATCGCAGCGCGTCGGCCGGGCCGTCCCCGCGCAGCAGGAACGCCCGCACCGTGTTGCGCAGCTGGCCCATCGCCGCGGCGGCGGACAGCCCGTGCCCGGCGACGTCCCCGATGACCACCGCGACGCGGCCGTCGGGCAGCTCGAGCGCGTCGTACCAGTCGCCGCCGACCTGCCCGCCGGGGGCGGGCACGTACCGGGCGTGCAGCTGCCACCCCTCGATGCGCGGCAGCTCGGCGGGCAGCAGCGAGCGCTGCACCGTCTCGGCCGCGCCGAGCGCCCAGCGCGTGCGCAGCAGGAGCGTCTCGAGCAGGCGCCGGCGCAGGTCGGTGACCGACCGCAGCTCCTGCCCGGTCCACGGCGCGCTGCGGCCCCGGACGGTCTGGGTCCACTTCTCGAACGACTTGCGCGGGCTCAGCCGGACCTCGTCGCCCTCGCGCCGGGCGATCGCCTTGTTGTGCGGGTCGCCGCCCCAGGACACGTCGTGCACCGCCTCGCGGCGCAGCCAGACCATCGCGCGGTCCTCGGGCAGCCGGACGGCGAGCAGGCCGGCGACGCCCGGCAGCGCGTCCGCGAGCGCGGGCTCCTGGGCGCCGAGCTCGGTGCGCGCCGTGACGTCCTCGGCCTGCTGCGCGACCCACGTGCGCAACGCGGACAGGTCCTCGGGCGCCTCGCCCTCGGTGCTCCACGTGCCGTCGCCGAACACCACGGCCCCCTGCGCGGGCACGAGGTCGAGCAGCGACACCCCGGAGTCGGTCCGCCCGACGAGCGCGTCGCCGAGCGTGCGCGCGGCGTCGCGGGAGGCGATCAGCAGGTTCACGAGCGTCGACTCCGCGGCGAGTGCGGCCTGCAGCTCGTCCTCCTCGGCGCGCGCGACCAGCCGCAGCGACAACGACGACCCGAGGAACTCGGCCGCGGCCCGCACGCCGTACGGCGGGTGGTGCGGGCCCGAGTAGTGGTGGCACGCGATGAGCCCCCACAGCACGCCGTCGCGCAGCAGCGAGATGGACATCGACGCGGCGACGCCCATGTTGCCGAGGTACTCGAGGTGGATGGGGGACACCGACCGCAGCACCGAGTGCGTCAGGTCGATCGGCGCAGCCGTCGCGGTGTCCAGCCCGGGCACGATCGCGGCCGGCCGGTAGCGCACGTCCGCGATGAGGCGGATCCAGTTCTTCTCGTACAGCGCGCGCGCCTGCGGCGGGATGTCGGACGCGGGGTAGTGCAGGCCGTGGAAGGAGTTGAGGTCCGCGCGCTTCGCCTCGGCGACGACCTCGCCGTTGTAGTCCGGGTCGAACCGGTAGATCATCACGCGGTCGAACCCGGTCAGCGCGCGGACCTCGCGCGCCGCCACGTCGTACAGGTCCGCGAGCGAGTGCGTGCCGTTGAGCCGCTCGACCGCCTCACGCACCGCCTGGTACGTGTTCGGGAAGGAGAACGGGCGGGGCCCCGTGGACGCCTCGAGCTCGACGACGAGCAGGGTGCGGTCGCCGACCGCCACGCGGAGCAGCACCGCGTCGACCTCGACCGCGCCCGCGGGTGTCGCGGCGACGACGACGAGCGGGTTGCGCAGGCGCAGGTTGCCGAACGTGCGCAGGTGCTGGCGCAGCTGCTCCGCGGCGTCCGCGCCGAGCAGCGCGCCGAGGTCCGAGCCGAGCGCCTCGTCGGGCGTGCGGCCGAGCAGGTCGGTGACGTTCTGCGACACCTGCTCGACGACGAGGTCCGGCTCGGTCACCGCGAGCAGCACGCCGTGCGGCTGCACGGACCCGGGCACGTGGATGGGCTCGCGGGCGCAGTTGTCGAGGTCGACGGGCTCACCGGGGGGCAGTAGTTCCGTGACGGACCCGGGCTCGGGCATGGGGCTGCACCTCCTCGTCTGCGGCTCCGGGGTGAAAGGTAACCCACCCCGTCCACGTCATCGTCGCCACGGCCGCACCAGCAC
>JAEYUE010000270.1 GCA_023433655.1 Pseudomonadota bacterium
TCCCGTCGAAACCGCGGTCGAACCGACTGCGCTGGACGCACTCAGGCGGGTCAGCCCCATCGACCAAACGGCGGCCACCCGACTGATCGATCGCAATCTGCTGATCACCGCCGGCACCAGCGTTCCCTGCCTGCTGCAGACCGCCATGGACAGCACCACGCCCGGCTATGTCTCCTGCGTCATCCCTCGCGACGTCTATTCGGACAACGGCGGCGTGGTGCTACTGGAGCGGGGCACCCGTGTGCTGGGCGAGTATCGCGGAGGCCTGCAGCAGGGCCGACGCCGTCTCTTCGTGCTTTGGACCCGCGCCGTCACCCCGACCGGCGTCGCCGTCGATCTCGCGTCGCCGGCGGCCGATGCCCTGGGGCGCGCCGGTTTCGACGGCGTCGTGGACACCCATTTCTGGGACCGCTTCGGCGGCGCCCTGCTGATCTCGCTCGTCGACGACGGCGCCTGGGCGGCCTTCGGCGAGGACCGGCCGGGCGGCGGCGCCCGGCTTCCATCCGACGCCGCCGCGGCGGCCCTGCAGGGCTCCATCGACATCCCGCCGACGCTGCGCAAGGCGCAGGGCGCCGAGGTGACCCTCTTCGTCGCCCGGGACCTCGACTTCCGGGGCGTCTACCAGCTCCGGCCGCGCTGATGCACGACACCGCCGTCCTCGACCACTATCTGGCGCCCCTGTGGCATTACCTCGCGCCCGACGCGGTGACCGAACTCGTCGTCAACCGGCCGGGCGAGATCGGGGTGGAGATCGACGGGCGCTGGCGCTGGCACGAGACGCCGGAACTCACCGAGTCCTGGCTTCGCACCCTGGCGGTCTCGGGCGCCGCCTACACCCGCCAGGACGTCGGTCCGGACCGGCCGATCTGCTCCACCAGCCTGCCGGGCGACCTTCGTTGCCAGATCGTCCTCCCCCCGGTGGCCCCCGGAGGCACGGTCTCCCTCACCGTGCGCAAGCCGTCCCGGCGGCATCTGTCGCTGCCGGACTTCGCCGCCGCCGGCCTCTTCGACGCCGTCGCGCCGGCCGGCGAGGATCCGGTCGACGCGGAACTCGTCCGGCTCAGACAATCCGGCGATTGGACCAACTTCTTCAGTCTCGCCGTCAAGTCGCGCCGCAACATCCTCGTCTCGGGCCCGACGGGCTCGGGCAAGACCACCTTCGCCAAGGGCCTCGTTCAGCTGATCCCGGAAGACGAGCGGCTGCTGACCATCGAGGACACCCGGGAGTTCGTGGTTCCCCACCGCAACGTCGTGCATCTGGTCTACGCCAAGGACGGACAGGGCCTGGCGAAGGTCGGCCCCAAACAGCTCCTCGAAAGCGCCCTGCGCATGCGGCCCGATCGTATTCTTCTGCAGGAACTTCGGGACGGCAGCGCCTTCTTTTTCCTGCGGAATGTCAATTCCGGGCACCCGGGTTCGATCACCACGGTGCACGCCGACTCGGCTGCTCTCGCCTTCGAGCAGCTGACCCTGCTGGTGCGCGAGTCCGAGGGCGGCCGCGACCTGCCGCGCGACGACATCCGCGCCCTGCTGCACCTGCTCGTCGACATCGTGGTGCAGACCCGGAAGGTCGACGGCCGCTTCCGCGTCACGGAGGTCTGGCATGAGCCCGCTCGCAAGCGCCGGCCCCGCGACTAGGGTCGTCCTGATCTTGGCGGGCGGGCTCGCCGCCCTCGCCGCGATCGGCCTCGGCGCCGTCCTCGTCGCCCTGACCGGCCTCGGCCGCTTCTCCGACGACCTCCAGCTCGAGCGCGTCCCCGCGTGGCTCTGGTACTATCGCCACGACCCGGAGGTCCGCCGATGGCTGGCCGTGGGGCTGGGCGCCAATGGTCTCGCGGCCCTGGTTCTGGCCGCCGCCGCCGCCCTCGGCCGTCGTCGTCCGCTGCATGGCGCCGCACGCTGGGCCGGGCCGACCGAGATCCGCAGGGCGGGCCTGCGCGCAATCCATGGCGTGATCCTGGGACGCGACGCCGGCGGACCGCTGATCGCGGGCGGTCCGGACCATGTGATGCTCTACGCCCCGACCCGCACCGGCAAGGGTGTCGGGGTGGTCATCCCCAATCTGCTCGCCTGGCCCGGCTCGGTGGTGGTGCTCGACATCAAGCGCGAGAACTTCCTCGCCACCGCCGGCTACCGGGCCGAGGCCGGCCAGACGGTGCATCTGTTCGATCCCCTGGCGCCGGACGGCCGCACGTCCCGGTTCAGCCCGCTCGGCCATGTCGACCGGACCGATCCGGTCGCCGTCATCGACGAGCTGCAACGCATGGCGGCCATGCTGTTCCCGGTCGCGGACCGCGCCGACCCCTTCTGGGCCGAGGCCGCCCGCACCGGCTTCATCGGCGTCGGCGGCTATGTCGCGGCCGACCACCACCTGCCGTTCACACTCGGCGAGATTTTCCGCCAGCTGACGGGGCCGGACGCGCGTCTTCGCCTGCCGCGCCTGCTCGACGCCCGGGCCGCCGAGGGCCGCCCGGTCCCGCCGGCCGCGGCGGCGGCCCTGCGCGACTTCACCTCCGCCAGCGAGAACACCTTCGCCTCGGTGCGGCAGTCGATCACCACCCGCATGGGGCTGTGGCTGAATCCGAGGGTCGATGCGGCCACCGCCGCCTCCGACTTCGACCTCCGCGATCTGCGCGGCGGGCGGCTGTCGCTCTATCTCGGCGCCACGCCCGACAGCCTCATCCGCGTCCAGCCGCTCTACGCCCTGCTGTTCCAGCAGCTGGTCGACCTGAACAGTCGGGCCCTGCCGGGGCCTGGCGACCGCGCCAGCCTGCTGGTGCTCGACGAGTTCGCCCGGCTGGGACAGGCGCCGGTGCTGGCCCACGCCTTCTCCTGGGTGGCCGGCTACGGCCTGCGGCTGCTGGCTGTGCTGCAGAGCCCTGCCCAGCTGCGGGCCCTGTACGGACCCGACGTGACCGAGGAGATCCTCAGCAACTGCGGGGTCGAGGTGGTCTTCGCCCCGAAGGAGCTGAAGGTGGCCCAGGACCTCAGCGACCGCCTCGGCTTCTATACCACGCCCGGCCGCAGCCGCAGCCGACCCCTGGGCCTCGGCGCCGGCCGGCGCAGCCTGACGGTCTCGGACCAGCGTCGGGCCCTGATGCTGCCGCAGGAGCTGATGCAGCTGCCGCCTTCTCGGCTGATCGTGCTGAAGGTGGGCCTGCCCCCGGTGCGCGGCCGCAAGTTCGTCTACTGGCGCGAGCGCGTCTTCCGCCGACGTCTGCGCCCGCCGCCCCTCGTGCCCGTCCCGCCGGCGACGCCGGCCCCCGTCCATCCCGACCCGGAGGAGATCATGGATTTCGATACGATCGCCCGCGCCTTCGCCGCCGAGGGCCTGCCGCCGCCCCCGCCCGGCGCCGATGAGCGCGAGGTCGGCGCCTGGCTGGATCGCGTGGTCGACGCGGCTCCGGAGCGCACGGCGTGAGCCCCGCCGAAACCGCGGCCTCCAACCGGGTCGGTCCCGCGCCCGACGCCGGGCGGACCCCTCGCTCCACCGCCCGGGGCGATCTTCCCGACGCCGTGCTCGACCGCTACCTCGTTGAACGTGATCGCCGTGGCCGTCCCGAGCGCTTCTTCCGCGATCACCGCGCCGCCGAGCCGATGTTTCGCGACCGGGGCGGCTCGCTGGTTTCCTCCCACGCCTATCCCGACGCCATCGCCGACATGCTGAAGATCGCCCGTCATCGCGGCTGGGATCAGGTGCGGGTGACGGGGGACCTCGCCTTTCGCCGCGAGGTTTGGGTCCAGGCCCAGGCGATGGGGCTGGAGGTGCGCGGCTACCGATCCCGCGAGCGCGACCGGCAAGCCGCCGGCCAGGCGCCGCGTCCGCCGAAACGGGCCGAACCCGAGTTGGCCGAACGACTGGCCCGGGCGGCGGTCGTGGTGGCTCGCCTGATCCCTGATCCCGCCGCCCAGGCGCGACTGCGCGCGCGCGCGTGGAGCCGCGCCGGCCTCGATCGTGACGGACCGTCCTCCGATCGCCCGCGTGAGCGCTCCCGCTGAACGCCAAGAGCAACCGGCCGGCCTGTATGGCGTGGCATAATACGCTGTATATGGGCGATTGTGGCGTCTTCTTGCTATAATGACCCATATAAGGGCTCTTGTGAAAGGGCGAATTGACAGATCCTTCACAAAAGCCAATATATGAGACCTTAAACGCGCTCTGCGCCTCATGCGCCCAAATACGGGTTCTTACATGGCCCTCTCTGAAGCCGCTCTTCTCGACCGCGCCGGCCGCCTTGGCGAACGCCTGGCGGCCCAGCGTCTCACCCGCAACCTGACCCAGCGCCAGCTGGCCGCCAGCGCCGCGGTGTCGCTTAACACCTTGCGGCGGCTGGGGCGCGGCGAGAACGCCTCGCTCGACACCCTGATCCGGGTGCTGGACGCCCTGGACCTCGCCGACCGCCTGGACGCCCTGGCGCCGCCGGCGGACGTCCGCCCGGTCGACCGCGTGCGCAACACCGCAGGCGGCGAGCGCAAGCGAGCCACGGGCACGGGACACGGGGAGCCGTCCAGGCCGTGGTCCTGGGATGACGAAGCGTGACGGACGCCACCGTCCGCCTCTGGGGCCGCGACATCGGGGCTGTGACGTGGCTCAAGGACCGCGGCTATGCGGTTTTCCAGTACACGCCGGAATTCGCCGCCAGCGGCATCGCCGTGTCCCCCCTGGTGATGCCGCCAGGCTCCGCCCCCTACGCCTTTCCCGAACTGCCCCGCGACGCCTTCAAGGGCCTCCCCGGCCTGCTGGCGGATTCCCTGCCCGACAAATACGGCAACGCCCTGATCGACGCCTGGCTGGCGCGCCAGGACCGCGACGCCGCCTCCTTCGACCCGGTCGAGCGGCTCTGCTACATCGGCACGCGCGGCATGGGGGCGTTGGAGTTCCATCCGACCCTGCTGAGGGCGGGGTCCCGCTCCCGACGGCTCGAGATCGACGCCCTGGTCGACCTGGCCAACCAGGTCCTGTCGATGCGACGGAACATCGACGGGGTCCTCTCGGGGCTGGACGACCGCGACACGCTCGAGGAGATCCTGCGCGTGGGCACCTCCGCGGGAGGCGCCCGGGCCAAGGCGGTCCTGGCCTGGAACGAGGCGACCGGCGAGTTCCGCTCGGGCCAGGTGCCGGCCGAGGAAGGGTTCGGCTATTGGCTGATCAAGTTCGACGGCGTCTCCAACAACCGCGATCGGGAGCTGGCCGATCCGCAAGGCTTCGGCCTGATCGAGTACGCCTTCTCGCGCATGGCCGCCGACGTCGGCATCGACATGGCCGAGTGCCGCCTCCATCACGAGGGCGGCCGCAGCCACTTCATGACGCGGCGTTTCGACCGCACCCCGGCGGGCCAGAAGGTGCACATGCAGTCGCTCGCGGCGCTGCGCCATTTCGATTTCAACGCCGCCGGCGCCTACAGCTACGAGCAGGCGATCGAGACCATCCGCCTGCTGCACCTGGACGCCGTCGACGTCGAGCAGCAATTCCGCCGCGCAGTCTTCAACCTGTTCATCCGCAACCAGGACGACCATGTGAAGAACATCGCCTTCCTGATGGACAAGGCCGGCGCCTGGCGGCTGTCGCCCGCCTTCGACGTGGCCTACGCCTATAATCCCGCCGGCCAGTGGACCGGCAGCCACCAGATGACCTTCAACGGCAAGCGCGACGGCTTCGATGTCGAGGACCTGGCCGCCTTCGGCGCCTACTGCGGCTACAAGCGCCGCAAGGCGCTGGGCATGGTCCGCGAGATTGCCGAGCGGGTGCGGGACTGGCGGGTCTACGCCGACGCCGCCGGGGTCCATGAGCCCGACGCCGTCCGCATCGAGAAGGCCTTGCGTCTGGACCTGTCGCCCGCGCCGTGAAGCGCGACCGCGGCCCCGGGCGGCCCCCTACGGGCCACAAGCCGAAAAGCTTGTTTCCCGCGATACAGGCCAATTGGCTTGTGCAACGCCCGCTAACGCTCGCGCGTCCGCGCGTCGCGAGTCCGCTCGCCGCGCTGCCGCCGTAGACCCTGGTCCCGGGTCTCCGGCGCCGGCCTTTCCCGGACGAAACGCTCGACCAGCGCCGCCAGCGCCCGGTCCGCTTCGCGCTCCGACCCGGCCAGCCGCAGCGCCTCCGCGACCAGGGCCCGGCGCATCGCCATCTCCCGAGACCTGATCCGCGCCAGCCACGGCGCCTTCGGCCCCGTCGGATCGAGCGCCTCCCGATAGGCGGAGGCGAGGACCTTCGGCAGGTCCCCGGCGCCCGCCACATAGCGCTCGCGCATCTTGCGCACCGGCAGGCGTTCGGCCTTGTGTGTCACCGCGCGGGCGCGCCGCGGCGTCGCCTCCGCCTCGATCGACCGGGCGCGCAGGGCATGGGCGAAGCGCTCGCGCCACAGCTGAAGATCGGCCTTGCGCGGATTGAGCCGCTCGCCGTCGGCGCCGAGACTGCGGACCGTGAGGTGGACGTGGGGGTGACGGCCCTCGTCGTGCAGGGCCATGACCCAGACAAAGCGGTCCCCGAACGTCTCCCGGGCGAAGGCCCCGGCCGCATCCTGCAGCCTCACCGCGTCCGTGCCGGCCGGCATGCTCAGAACGATCGCGTGGGACAGCGGCGCGTCGCGACGCCGTCGCGGCTCCATCGCCGCCTCCTCGGCCCAGTCCCGCGCCAGCTCCCGCACCGCCGCGCGACCTTCCACGCGTTCGCCGTCGGGACCGAGAAGCGGCAGGGCGCCGTTGCGGCTGATGTAGGCCAGATGGGCGCCCAGATGGGCGCCGTCCCGGGCCCGGCCGGTGATTTTGACCATCACCTCCGGCGCCCGCCGGGCGATCCGGACGAAGCGGGCGGCGACCTCGGCGCCGCTCCCGGCTCCCGGCGCGCGCAGGACGGCGGGCGTGATCCGGGCGCGGCGCACATCGACCGGCGGCCGCAGCGCCTCCTCGAAGGCCCGGAGCGACCGGAGGTCGCTCACGCACCCGGCGCCCAGTAGTCGAGATTGCCGCGGAAGGCGTCGCCGACGGCGTCGATCCAGGCGCCCAGCTCCGCCTGGCAGGCGCCCAGCTGGGCCAGTTCGAGGTCGAGCACCTGTCCCTCCATCACCGCCGTGTTCAGGGCGCGGGCCATCTGGTTGATGTTGACGCCGATCCGCCGCAACTCGCGCCGGATCTCGATGAGGGCGATCGCCTCGGCCGGAACCAGCTGCGGGCGATGGTGCAGACGCGCCCGGATCAGGGCGGCCGACCACTGGGTCCGCGACAGCCCCGCCGCCTCCGCCTCCGCCGTCAGCAGCGCCAGGTCCCCCTCCCCCAGCCTCAGGGTCAGCTTGCCGGTCGGAGGCCTCGCAACGGGCTGCACGGGCTCGGGCAAGGACGCCTGCGCGGCGCGCTCGACGAGGCGTCGCAGCAGCCGGGACCGTCCGCCCCGCTCCGCCGCGGCGGCGTCGAACCGGCGGAGCAGATCGGGCGGAAGACGAACGGTGATGCGGTCCATGGGAAGGGGTCGGTGTCAGACATTGCCGGCGCAAAGCCTATCCTGCCCTAGACCGCGAACCGCCTCGTCCCGCAGGCCTACGGAGGTTCCCCGCCCTCCCCTCGGCGGCCGCTTCGCGTCCGCTCGCCCGCTGCCCTGAAGGGCGCCCCAGCCGGGCAGGGATCACAGCCGGACACGCCGGTACCCCTCGCCCTGGACGAAGCCGGCCTCGATGCAGCCGCGCCGGACGAAGCCCGCTCGTGTGCCATTGGAATAGACGCGACCGTCCCGCCGATAATGGATGAACCCCGGCCATCGCGCTGGGAGGGGCCGCAGGATCTGAGTGTGGACGAGCACGTCCCGCTCCGGGTCCGGTACGATCTCGGCCAGCGGCACGGCGTCATACCGGACGTGTTCGCCGTCGCCCCCCGCTCGGACGGCGTAGGTGGTGCGATGGCGCGGATCGAGCCTGAGCGGTGCGGTCGCCCTGGCCGCCGCCGCGATCCGCTCCCGGTCCTCCCAGTCCCCGAAATAGAGATTGGCCGCGCAGTTCAGGACCTGATGGGCGTTGAGCGCGTCCGCCTCCTCATCCGCCTCGATCTCCACGACGCCCTGGCGATGCGGCACGACGTAGACGTCCGGGTCGTGGAGCATGGCGAGCAGCTCCGGCGCCAGGGGCAGCAGCATGATCAGTCCGGCGCTCTTCACGCCGAACCCCAGTCCGCGGGCGCGGCGGTTCTGGAGGTGCCAGCGATTGGTGAGGACCGCCGGATCGTCGGAGGTGACGAAGGGCGTGCGGCTCCGGTTGCGCACGAGGGTCACCTGCAGGTCGTCGACGATCCGCATGCTTCGTCCGTAGTGGACCATGGCGGCGGTCACCGCCTCGCGTGTCATCCCCTTGAGGTCGAACGCTTCGTTCTCCGGCAGCACCTCCGGAAGCTCGGCGACCGCCGCCATCATTCGGCTGGCGAGAACGGCGGCCGCTTCGGTGCGCATGTGCTGAAGCAGGATGAAGCGGCGCAGGACGGTGCGGTCGAACGCCCCGGCGACCGCGCCTTCGACCCGCAGGCGTGAGACCGTCGCGCCGTACGGACCTTCGACCGACTGGATGGCCGCCTCGAGCCGGGCGTCCTGGCCGTAGAAATAGTCGCGGGAGCACTGGTTCCTGACCGGGGCGCCCTCGATGGCCCGATCGGCGTCGAGGTTGAACAGATGGATGGCCTTGTTCGCCTCTCCGACCGTGAACGGCTTGAGATGGCATCGCGGCACGAAATGCTGGTTCTTGTTGGTGGCCATGACGTCGCTCCGGCCCCGAGGCTGGCCCAGGGCTGGAGCGAACGCCAGCCTCAGGTGGGCTGAAGGTCGTGAAGCCAGGCCACGGCGCGCTGGGCGTGGGCCGCCGCCGAGACGATGAAGCGCTTGTCGCCGCGCAGCACCTCGAGCCAGTGGCCGAGATAGGCCGCGTGGTCCTTGCGCGGCTCGAGCGAAAGCCCGAGATCAGCGCAGAGGAAGGCCGCGCCCAGTTCCGCCACGAGTTCCTCGCGGGCGTACGCCTGCGTCGAACGGCTGAAGTCGCGGGCGAGACGATCGGGATGCCCGGTCCAGTGCACGCATTCATGGCCGAGCGTAGCGTAGTAGCCCTCCGCGTCATGGAACTGCTCGAAAGGCGGCATCTGCACGTGATCCGTCGCCGGCGTGTAGAAGGCCGAGCCGCCGCCGTGGCGAACCGCCACGCCGAGGGCCGCGAACCAGGCCTCGACGGCGATGATCCGATCATCGGGATTGACCGCCGGCAAGGGTTCCGGGGCATGGCACTCGCCGAGCCCGTCGATCTGCTCGACGTTGAAGACGGTGTACGCCTTCAGGAAGGGAATCCGGCGCAGCTGTTCCTCGCCGGCGTCGTCGGTCTCCGCCTTCGCCAAGGTGTTGGCGTAGACCACGGTGGACCCGGTCTCGCCCTTGCGGACATGACCGCCCAGGGCGAGCGCCTGGCGGAAGGTCATCCAGGTCGGGGCCTGGAAGCCCCGGGCCATGGCT
>JAEYUE010000278.1 GCA_023433655.1 Pseudomonadota bacterium
GCGCGTCGGTCAGTTCGAGGCGCTGGGTGGCGGCGTTCTGGGCCGATTCGCCGCGCAGGGCGGCCATTTCGCGGCTCAGCGCCGCCAGCAGCCGGTCGTCCTCGCCGCAGCGGGCGGCGCGGCGGGCGGCCTGAAGGGCGAGGCCGGCGACGGCGGCGGCCGCGGCAGCCGCGACGAGGGTGAGGACGGAGATCACGGGCAAAAGGGCGTTCATGCTCCGTTCCTTACCGGGAGTCGGCCGGGGCCGCCACGCAGGGGCGGTGCGCAGACATGTCCGATGTCCTGGAAAATTCGTGGGACGCTTTCGGACACATTGGACACTTCGACATTCAGACCCTCCACGCCGGTTTCCGCCGCAGGGATGTTATCGTCCCGCTACGTCATTTCCGGACGCAGGGGTCAAACGATCGGGATCAGGCCGGGCGGCGCTGGCGCAGGGCCTGGATGATGGTGCCGTCGTCGAGCCAGTCGAGCTCGCCGCCGACGGGGACGCCGCGGGCCAGCGAGGTGATCTCGACGCCGGAGCCGGCGAGGCGTTCGGCGAGGTAGTGAGCCGTGGTCTGGCCGTCGACGGTGGCGGGGAGGGCGAGGACGACCTCCTTCGCCTCGCCGCCCTTCACCCGGCCGACCAGTTCGGCGACGCGCAGGGCGTCGGGGCCGATCCCGTCGAGGGCCGAGAGCAGGCCGCCGAGCACATGATACTTGCCGCGGAAGGCGCCCGAGCGCTCCATGGCCCACAGGGCGCCGGCCTCCTCGACCACGCAGATCAGGCCGTTGTCGCGCGAGCCGTCCGAGCAGATCGAACAGGGGTCGCGGGTGTCGGGCGCGCCGCAGACGCTGCACGAGGTCACCTTGTCGGCCGTCTCCTGTAGCGAGGCGGCCAAGGGGACCAGCAGCTGGTCGCGCTTCTTCAGCAGGGCGAGGGCCGCGCGGCGCGCCGAGCGGGGACCCATGCCGGGGAGCCTGGCCAGCAAGCCGATCAGGCGCTCGATCTCGGGTCCGGCGGAGGCGGCCACGCGCGGATCGTCAGAACAGCTTGGGCATGCCGGGAATGTTCATCCCGGCCATCGGCCCGGCGGCCTCGCGCATCAGGGCGCCGTTGGCTTCGTCCAGCTTGCGCTTGGCGTCGGCGTGGGCGGCGACGATCAGGTCGGCGAGGATCTCGGTCTCGCCTGGGACCATCAGGCTGTCGTCGATGGCGACGCGGACGACCTCGCCGGGGCCTTTCAGCTCCATGGTCACGAGACCGCCGCCGGAGCTGCCGGAGGCGGTGGTTTCGGCCATCTTCGCCTGGGCTTCCTGCAGCTTCTGCTGCATCGCCTGGGCCTGTTGCATCAGCGCGCTGAGGTCTTTCATGGGCCCTAGATAGGCGTCGCCGCCCGGGGGCCGCAAGGGCGCGGCGGACGGTCGCGGCCCGCATTTGTAACAGTATGTGTTCTTGACTGATCCGGTGCCCTTCCTAATTCGTATTCGCTACTGTTGCTAATACCGATCAGGAGGATCTCCATGGCATTCGATGCGTCCGCCGTCCGCGACCGCCCGCTGTCCGACAGCGCGCTGGCCCAGCTGTTCACCGAGGCGCGCACGCGCAACGCCTGGTCGGACCGGCCGGTGTCCGAAGACCTGCTCCGCAGGCTCTACGACCTGACCAAATTCGGTCCGACGGCGGTGAACGCCACGCCGGCGCGGTTCGTGTTCGTGACCTCGCCGGAGGCCAAGGTCCGGCTGGCGCCGCTGATGTCGGACGGGAACCGCGAGAAGACGCTGCAGGCGCCGGTCAATGTCATCATCGGCCAGGACATCGAGTTCCACGAGACGCTGCCCAGGCTGTTCCCGCATGCGCCCGGTGCGAAGGACTGGTTCGCCGACGAAGCCGGCCGGCGCGAGGCGGCCTTCCGCAACGCTTCGCTGCAGGGCGGCTATTTCCTGCTGGCGGCGCGGGCCCTGGGGCTGGATGTGGGGCCGATGTCGGGCTTCGACCCCGAGGGGGTGAAGGCCGAGTTCTTCGCCGGCACGACGGTGGAGCCGAACTTCATCGTCAACCTCGGCTACGGCACCGACGAGAACCTGTGGCCGCGGTCGCCGCGGCTGACGTTCGAGGAGGCGGCGGAGATTCTTTAGGGCGGAGCCGGCCCTGACCTTCGGCGGACCCGGAACCCGCACAACGCCCCCGGGGTTCAGAGATGCGGCGCCAGACGGCCGCATCGCTGGAGGTCAGGGTGACATCGCCGAGAGTGACCGTCATGACCCCGGCCGAAGAGGAAGCGGCGGCGCAAACGATCGTGCTGGCGTTCGCGGCCGATCCGATGGCGCGCTGGACGTGGCCGCAGGCGGACCAGTACCTCGCGGCCATCCCGCGCATGATCCGGGCGTTCGGCGGCAAGGCCTTCGCAAACGGAAGCGCCTATCGTACTGCCGCCTATACCGGTGTGGCCCTGTGGTTGCCGCCGGGGGTGGACGCTGACGAAGAGGCGCTCGGCGGGGTGATCGAGAGCACGGTCGCGCCATCCCTTCGCGCCGAGGCGGACCCCATTTTCGAGCAGATGGCCACCTACCACCCGACCGAGCCGCACTGGTATCTGCCCCTGATCGGCGCCGATCCTGCGCATCAGGGCGAGGGCCACGGCGAGGCCCTGATGACCTATGCGCTCGCCCGTTGCGACCGCGATCACGCGCCGGCCTATCTGGAATCCTCGAACCCGCGCAACATTCCGTTCTACGAGCGCCACGGCTTCGGGCAACTCGGCGCGATCCAGGTCGGGTCGTCGCCGACGCTCGTCCCGATGCTGCGGCCCGCGCGCTAACCTTGGCCCTCGTCCAGATCCGTCTGGATCCACTCCGGCGAGTGGTGGATGTCGATGGTCTGGAGCCGGCCGGGGCCGAGGTTCTCGAACCGGTGCGGAACGCCCGCCGGGCCGAACACGACCTCACCCGCCCCGGCGTCCAGCGTCGTGTCGCCCACGTAGAACCGGGCCCGGCCCTCGATGAGGATGAAGGTCTCGTCGTAGGGGTGAACGTGCAGACGCGGGCCGGCGCCGACCGTGTCCGTTCCATAGGCAAGGACGGTGTTCTGTCCGCCAAGGAGGAGGCCGTTCAGGGAGCCGCGCCAGGGACCTTCGACGCCGGGGTCGAAAAGTCTCGATTTGGTCGCCGGACGCCCGTCGGGTTTGATGCTCGCCGGGTCGAAGTCTCTGCGCGCCATGCCGCCTCCTAGTCCTCGTCCGTCGCCTCGTCCGGGATCTCCGGCAGCTCCACCGGGGCCGCCACGGTCTTGATCTCGCCGATCTTCGCGCCGGGGAAGGCCTCCATCACCGCCTGGACGAACGGGTCGGCCTCGATGGCGGCGCGCTCATCGGCGCGCTTGCGGCGGTCGATCTCGATCATGGTCTCGCCGCCGCCCTGGCCGTTGGCGGCGATCAGCCAGGTGCGGCCGGTCCAGTCCTTCAGCCGCGAGGCCAGCTTGCGGGCGAGGTCGATCGGGGCGCCCTCGACGCTCTCGTAGGTGATGGCGCCGGGCTTGAAGGCGACGGGGCGGACGTAGCGCTGCACGTCCATCTGCAGGCCGACCTCGCGCTTCTCGCCGATCAGGGCGACGACCTGTTCGAACGACTGCGGGTCGGGCAGGGCGGGGGCCTGGAC
>JAEYUE010000306.1 GCA_023433655.1 Pseudomonadota bacterium
AGCCTCGCGCCCGCACGGTCGGGGATTTCGCCGTGGATCCCGACGCGGCCCGCGACGTGGCGGCGGACTGCGCCCGCGGACGGCCGCGCCCGGACTGCGAGGCGGCGCGGGCCGGGCTCGCGGAAGCCCGGCGCCGCGAGCGCATGGCCGCCTACGAGACCGCGTTCTGAGGCCGAGCCATGGAGTTCCGCGTCTTCGAACCCAGCTACGCCTTCATCGACCAGCGCCTGACGGTCTTTCTCGGCGACCGGCTGTCGGCGATGATCGCGGCGGTCGAGGGGCCGCTGAGGATCGCCCTCGTCCTCTATGTCGTGCTGTACGGGATCGCGATCCTGCGCGGCGCGATCACAGAGCCGGTGCGCGACTTCGCCGTGCGCTCGATCAAGCTGGCCTTCCTGTACGCGCTCGCCACCACCCCCGCCTATTCGAGTTTCGTCACCGAGCCGCTGTTCACCGGCCTGCCCAACGCCCTGACCCAGGCGATCAGCGGTCAGGGCGCGCCGACGGTGGGCGCGGCCTTCGACCAGTTCTTCGCCTATGCGGCCTGGCTCGGCGAGGACATCTCGCGGGACGCCTCGGCCTTCAATCCCGGCCCCTATGTGGTGTCCGCGGCGGTCTTCATCATCGGCGCCCTGGCCGCCGCCCTCGGCTTCGGCGTGGTGCTGGTCGCCAAGCTGGCGCTCGCCCTGCTGGTGACCCTGGGTCCCGTCTTCATCGCCTGCGCCCTGTTCGACGCCACCCGGCGGTTCTTCTTCGGCTGGCTGTCCCAGGCGGTGAACTATCTGGTCCTGTTCGCCCTGATCATCGTCATCTTCCAGCTCGTGCTCTCCCTGGTCCGCGACCAGTGGGGCTCGATCCAGGGCGCCGATCCGATGATGGGCGGGCTGATCTTCATCGCCCTGTGCCTGCTGGGCGCGATCTTCTTCCTGCAGACGCCGGCCATCGCCGCCGGCATCGCCGGCGGAGCCAGCGCCGGTCTCGCCGACTTCGCCAACGCCGCCGCGCTCGGCTCCAGCGGCTCCGGCCGCGCCCGCGGCCCCCTCGAAGCCAGCCGCCAGCCGCCTCGCGGCGGCGGCTCCATCCGCCCCGGAGGCGCCTGAATGTCTATTCGCACCCTCGTGATCGCGTCCGTCCTGCTGACGGCCGCCTGCGCCCACCGCGGACCGGATCTGCCGGTCTGCGACGGCTCGGCCCGCCGACCGGCCAATCCGCACGGCTCCATCCTGGACGGCACGGCGGTCCCGGATCCGGCGCCGCCCTCGACCGCCCCGGACGCCCCGGCGGGAGGCTGCGCATGACCGGCGTCCCTTCGGACGGGCTGAGGCGCTACTTCGAGGAGGCGCGCCGCTGGGACCAGGACCGGCTGGCGTCGGCGCGGCGGTCCCGCCGACTGGCCTGGGCGGTCGCGGCCGGGGCCGGCGCCCTCGCCGTCGCGGCCGTCGTCGCCGTGGCGCTTCTCGCCCCGCTCAAGACCGTCGAGCCCTTCGTGGTGCGCGTCGATCGCGCCACCGGCGCGGTCGATGTGATGCGCGGTCTCTCGGACCAGGACGCCCCGGTCCGCTACGAGGAGGCCGTCAGCAAATACTTCCTCGCCCAGTATGTGAGGAACCGTGAAGGCTATCTGGATCCGGCGGCCGAGGACGCCTTCCGCTTCGTCGCCCTGATGTCGGCCCCGGCCGAACAGCGCCGCTGGGCCGACCTCTATCGAGGCTCCAATCCCGAGAGCCCGCAGAACCTCTACGGACCGGACGCCGAGGCCGTCGTCGCCGTCCGGGCGATCAGCTTCATCGGCGACGACGTCGCCAACGTCCGCTTCCGCCGCACCGTCCGCCGCGGCCAGCAGACGCTGGAGTCCGACTGGATCGCGACCGTGGCCTTCACCTACACGCGCGCGCCGATGCGCGAGGCCGACCGGATGAGCAATCCGCTCGGCTTCCAGGTCCTTTCCTATCGCGCCGATCCGGAGGTCGTTCGATGATCCGCTCCATCCTTCCCGGCCTGCTCGCGGCCGCCTGCCTCGGCGCCGCTCCCGCGCTGGCCGGCCAGACCGCTCCCACGGACCCCCGCATCCGTGAGGCGGTCTATTCTCCTGGCGAGGTCTACCGCATCGCCGGCGCCTACCGCACCGCCACCCAGGTCGTTTTCGGGCCCGAGGAGACCATTCGCCACGCCGCGATCGGCGACAGCGTCGCCTGGGAGGTGGCCGCCGAAGGCTCGGTGCTGTTCCTCAAGCCGCGCGAACGGCCGGCGGCGACCAATCTTCTGGTGGTCACCGAACGCGGCGATGCGATCCGCCACTACGCCTTCGAACTCGCCGCGCGCGAAGCGTCCGATCGGTCTCCGCTGATCTACCAGCTGCGCTTCCGCTATCCCGCCGACGAACAGGCGGCGGCGACGCGACAGGTCGCTGTCGAGACCCGGGCCGCCGAGCGACGCCTGGTGGGCCTGGAGCTGGAGCGGGGCGCCCTGGAGGGCCCGCGCAACCACGCTTGGTCCGTCCAGGGCGAGGCGGCGCTCCAGCCGAGCGAGGCGACCGACAACGGTCGCTTCACAGTCCTGCGTTTCCCCGCCGGACAGGCCATCCCCGCACTGTTCGAGGTCGGCGAGGACGGGTCGGAGCGGCTCGTCCCCTACGACGTTCGCGGCGAGTTCGTCGTCGTCCACGGGGCGCCGCGGACGCTGCGACTGCGTCGCGGCCGGTCCGTCCTGTGCCTATTCAATGAGGCGTTCGACCGCCGCGTCCCGGCGACCGGAACCTCCACCGCCTCGCCGGCCGTCGACCGGCTGCCGCTGGGAGACGGCCAATGACCGCCCCGCCGCCGCCCGACGCGGACGAGGCCCGCCCCGAACCCGTCGCGGACCGGGGCGTCTCGCCGATCCAGGGCCGCTTCACCGGCCGCCCGGGACGTCTGATCGCCCTGGCCGCCCTGCTGCTCGGCTGCGGCGTCTTTCTCGCCGCCACCTGGGACGGCGGGGACGAGCCGCACGCCGACCCCCGGGACAGCGATGCGCCGCCGCGCCAACTCGCGCCCTTTGAACCGGCGCGCCGCGACCCGCCCCGCCTCGTCGACGCGGCGACCGACCCCGACGCGCCGCGGCTGACGGACGATCCTATCCCGGCCCTGGAGCCGACGCCCGTCTCCCCGTCGACGGACGCCTCGGCGAGAGCGGATCCCGGGCGGACCCTGGCCGAGAGCGCCCGCCGCGCGCCGGTGCTGGTCTACAGC
>JAEYUE010000341.1 GCA_023433655.1 Pseudomonadota bacterium
ACGTGGAGAACTACCCCGGCTTCGCCGACGTCATCCAGGGCCCCTGGCTGATGGAGCAGATGCAGAAGCAGGCCGAGCACGTCGGCACCGAGGTGATCCACGACATCGTGGTCAAGGCCGACCTGTCGCAGCGGCCCTTCCGCCTGACGCTGGACTCCGGGACCGAGCTGCTGGCCGAGACGGTGATCATCTCGACCGGGGCCCAGGCCAAGTGGCTCGGGCTGGAAAGCGAGGCCAAATACCAGGGCTTCGGCGTGTCCGCCTGCGCCACCTGCGACGGCTTCTTCTTCCGCGGCAAGGAGGTGATCGTGGTCGGCGGCGGAAACACCGCGGTCGAGGAGGCGCTGTTCCTGACCAATTTCGCCTCGAAGGTCACCATCGTGCACCGCCGCGACGAGTTCCGCGCCGAGCGCATCCTGCAGGACCGGCTGTTCGCCAACCCAAAGGTCGAGGTCATCTGGAACTCGGCCATCGACGAGGTGCTGGGCGCCGAGACCGATGGCGGCCTGACCGTCACCGGCGCGCGGCTGAAAAACGTGAAGACCGGGGCGACGCGCGACGTCGCGGCCGACGGCGTGTTCATCGCCATCGGCCACGCCCCGTCGTCCGAACTGTTCGCGGGTCAGCTGGAGACCAAGGCCGGCGGCTATCTGGTGGTCAAGCCGGGCACGGCCGCGACGGCTATCGAGGGCGTCTGGGCCGCCGGCGACGTCACCGACGACGTCTATCGGCAGGCCGTGACGGCGGCGGGCATGGGCTGCATGGCGGCGCTGGAGGCGGTGCGCTTCCTCGCCGAGCAGGACCACAAGGCCGAGGGCCATCCGATCCCGCACAGGGAAGCCGAAAAGATCGGGGCCTGGTAGGCCTCAGCCGAACAGCTGCAGCTCCGGCGGGGCGTACTGCACGGGCTGGCCCTGACGGCGGCGCAGGGCGTAGTCGACGGCGGTCTGCACCGCGCGTTCGTCGGTGGGCTTGGACAGCACCCCGATCGTCCCGGCCACGCCCTGGCGCACCATGCCGGGGTTGGCGGTCATGAACAGCACGGTGACGCCCAGCTCCTGGCCGAGTTCCCGGCCGAGAGCGACCCCCGTCGGACCATCCGACAGATGGATGTCGACCAGCGCCAGATCGACCTCGGTCTCGCGCACGATCTCGCGCGCCGACGCGGCGTCCGCCACGGTGGCGACGACCTCGTGACCGAGGTCCTCGAGCACGAAGCGCAGCTCCATGGCCACGAGGGCTTCGTCTTCGATGATCAGGATGCGGGCGGTCATTTCGGTCGGGTCAGTCGGTCAGTCGGTCAGAAATCAATGTAATCCGGATGGGGCGGAGGAAACCCCAGGTAAGTGCCGCGGGTTCCGTCATGCGACGTTTTGCGCCGCCCGGCGCCGGGACAGGGCCGTCGCGGGAAGGTCCGCAACCACCTGCAAACCCTCCCTGAGCCACTTCCGTTCCAGCCGTCCGCCCAACTGGCCCTCGACGGACAGACTGGCGAGCGAGGAGCCGAAACCGGACCGCTCCGGCGGTCCCAGAACGGCCGGTCCGCCCGCCTCGGTCCACGTCAGAATGAAACGTTCGCCCTCACGGCGGGTGTCGAGGGTGACCCGCCCGACCTCGCGCGACAGGGCGCCGTACTTCGCCGCATTGGTGGCCAGCTCGTGGAACAGCAGGGCGACCGAGGTGGCGGCCTGGTCGTCGAAGGTGGCGTCGTCGCCGCTGATCAGCACGCGGGGCGTGCCGGTCAGATCGCTGTACGGCTTGAACAGGTCAGCCAGGAAGGCGTGCAGGGTCATCGAGCCGACCGTCGGCTTCGAACTCTCGCTGTGCGGCCGGACGAATTCATGGGCGCGGGCCAGCGCGTTGATGCGGGTGCGGACAGCGTCGGCGAAGGCCTTGGCCTCGGGGTGCTGCCGGGCCGACAGGGCGATGAGGGCCGAGACCACGGCGAAGATGTTCTTGATCCGGTGGCTCAGCTCCTGGCTGAGCAGTTCCTTGGCCTGGTCGGACCGTTTCAGGTCGTCGATGTCGGTGCAGGTCCCGAACCAGCGGGTGATCTCGCCCGCCTCGTTGCGGATCGGCCGGGCCCGGCCCAGGGTCCAGCGATAGACGCCGTCGTTCCGGCGCAGGCGGTATTCGATCTCGTAGGGTTCGCCGCTCTCGAGGCAGCGCCGCCACAGGTCGAAGGCCCGCTCCTGGTCGTCGGGATGGAACATCCCGTTCCAGCCCTCGCCGTCGGTCGAGCCCTCGGGCACGCCGGTGAACTCGTACCAGCGGGCGTTAAAGTAGTCGTGGAAGCCGTCGGGGCGGGTGGACCACACCATCTGGGGCATGGAGTCGGCGATGGCGCGGAAGCGGGCTTCGCTTTCAGCCAGGGCCTGAACGGTCAGGGCCAACTGGCGTTCGACGGAAGGATCGCCGTTCGGGTCGGATTGGGTCACGGAGCCTCAACAACGGCGCAAGGTCGCACTCGGGGACAGCATCAATGCGCAACCCCCCTCAAGCGTTGCAAGAAAGGGCACTCAGGAAGCGGGTCGACCGACTTCCTCGACGTCCATGACCGTCACGCCGGGGGGCGGAGCGGCTGGCGGGGCGGGTTCGGCCCGGGGGGCCTCGAAGGCCGCGAGCCGCTGGTTGATCTCAGCGATCTGGTCGGGGGTGGCCTGGCGGCGGCCGCCCAGCGACATCACCCCGACGACCCGGGTCTGGCCGTCTATGACCACGGTGCGGGCGGCGGCCTGGCCGTTGGCGGCCGCCTCGGCGAGGTCGGCCTCCGCCTCCGTCGCGGCGACGAGCTGGATCCGGGGCCGCGCGAAACGCGCCTCGTCGATGCGCGGCTCGCGCCCGGCGTAGGTCTGGCGGAACGCCGCCGGCTCTCCGTAGACGCCCTTCCACCGGTAGAAGATATGCGCGCCGATCTGCGTCAGCTTGTTCAGGGTCGGGGCCCACCAAGGGTGGACGTAGTTGGCGTGATAGTGGGTCGCCGTGCCCACCTTCGTCGCGACGTGGCCGGCCAGGGCGCGTTCCGCCACCCGGGCGGCGCGGTCCCAGGCCCACTTCACGGGCCCCTGCCCGAGGGAGCCATCGCAGGTGAAGCTGAACTGGCAGCCGGTGACCCGCTCGGCCCCCTCATAGACGACGCCGCAGACCGAATTGGGATAATTGGGGTCGCGCACGCGGTTGAGCACCACCTGGGCGACCGCCTCCTGCCCCTCGGTCGGCTCAAGGGCCGCCTCGTAATAGACCGCCTGGGTCAGGCAGCGGACGGCGCGGCGCCGGTCCTCGGCCGTGGCCGGCTTGAACGCGAAGGGCTGCACCGGCCGCAGCAGGCCTGACGCCGGCATGGCGGCGTTGAGTTTGTGGGCCTCGAGGCCCGAGGCCCCGAAATCCAGCGAGGGCTTGCCGCCCAGCGAGAGGGTCTCCCAGCCGGGCGTGAGACCGTACAGGGCGGCGCGCCGCTCGCCGGGATCGTGGCGCATCGCGATCGCCAGCTGGGACGGGGTCATGCGCGCGCTCAGCGCGGCGAGGCCCTTCTCGCCAAGCTCTCCGCCCGTCACGCGGCGCACGGCCTCGGCGCGGGTGTCGATCTCGGGACGCGGGGTCGAGCTGGCGGCCATGGCCACGCCGAAGGCGGCGAGCGCAGCCGGGGCCGCGGCCGCAATGCGGCGGCCCTGCTTCAGCGTCGCTGTCCAGTCGATCGCGGCCAAATCCAGCTCCCGGTTGCGGCGGTTGCGCCGGAGTTCTCCGGCTAGTCGCCAAGCACGGCGGTTTTCAGGCGGAAAATCGCCGCTCGGTCAAGGCGGTCCGCCCTTTCAGCCCCGGCCGGTCGCCCCGAGAGGTGGGGACTGACGCCGCCGGCGCAAGCCTCGCGCGCGCGGCTGGCAAACGTCCGGGTTGCCGGAACGCAAACGGGACCAATACGTTGCCGTGGTTCGCGCGCTGCGGGGGAACGGGTTTTTGAGCGCTGTCGGGGTGCTTCAGCGGTTACTGGATGTCGACGCCGGCGTGACCCGTCTCGCGCGCGTGCGCCCGCGGCCGTGGTGGGCGTCGATGCTGATCGGGGTCGCCTGCGCCGTGATCATGCTTCTGGTCCGCAAGGCGCTGTCGGCCTTCTACGCCGACATCACCGGCTTCATGATCTTGCTGCCGGCGGTCATCGTCGCCGCGTTGGCAGGCGGACGCGCCGCGGGCCTCACCGCCCTCGCCGTGTCCCTGCTCGGCGGCTGGTTCCTCGTCGGATTCGATACGGTCGGCGCCGGCGTCTCCAACCGGCTGGGCGTGATCGCAACGACCAACTTCATCGTCGTGGGGCTGTTCTCGACCTTCGTCGCCGCGTCCCTGCGCAAGGTGCTGGGACGGCTGGACGCCTCGGTCGACGCCCTCCGTCTCTCGACCGCCCGAATCAGCGACAGCGAGCATCGCCTGCAGCTGATCAGCGAACAGGCGCCGGTCATGCTGTGGATGAGCGACGAGCAGGGCCAGTGCGTCCACCTCAACCTCGCGCTCAGGCGGTTCTGGGGCCTGAGCGAGCCGACCGGGGTGGACTTCACCCGGTTCCTTCACGACGAGGACCGCGAGCGGGTGGCCGCCGTCATCCTCGAGGCCATGAAGCGCGGGACGGGCTTCGAGGTCGAGGCGCGCTACCGTCGGGCGGACGGCGAATGGCGCACCCTGCATACCGAGGCGCGGCCGCGCCTCGACCCGGAGGGCCGCCTGCTCGGCATGATCGGCGTCAATGTCGACGTCACCGAGGCCCGCAAGGCGGAAGCCGCCCTTCTGGAGCGGGAGGCCCAGTTGCAGGCCATGGTCGACCAGGCTTCGGCCGGCATCGCCCGGGTCGGTCTGGACGGCGCCATCCTCAGCGCCAACGCCCGCTACGCCGAGATCGCCGGCGTGCCCCACGACCAGATCGTCGGGCTCAGCACCGAGGCGGTCAGCCATCCCGACGACATCGAGCCGACCCGCCGCGCCCTCCAACAGGCCCTCAGGGAGGGCGGCGCCCAGCTGGAAAAGCGCTACATCCGGCCCGACGGCTCCATGGTGTGGGTGGTCATCAGCCTGCGGGCCCTGACAGGGCCCCGCGGTGAGGTGGAAGGCTATATCGCCGTCGTGGTCGACATCTCCGGCGCCAAGGCGGCGGAGGCCGCGCTGCGCGAGAGCGAGGCCCGGTTCCGCCTCATGGCCGACACGGCGCCCTCCCCGGTGTGGCTGACCAACGCCGAAGGCGAGGTGGAATTTGTCAACGCCGCCCTTATCCAGTTCTACGGCCGCCCGGCGGACGAGATCCTCGGCCACGTCTGGCGCGAAGCCATCCATTCCGACGACGTCGCCGACGTGGAGGCCGCCCAGGCCCGAAGCCGGCCCCAACGCCAGCCCTACGGCTTCGAGGCCCGCTTCCGCCGCGCGGACGGCGCCTGGCGATGGATGCGGATCGCCGTGAACCCCCGCTTCGCCGCGGACGGGACCTTCATGGGCTATGTCGGCATGTCCTTCGATGTCACCGACAGCCGGGAGGCGATCGAGGCCATGGCGCGCCAGGAACGCCGCCAGAGCTTCCTGCTGGAACTGACCGACTCGCTCCGGGACCTGACGTCGTCGGAAGAGATCATGGCCGAAGTCGAACGGGCGCTCGGCTCCGAGCTGAAGGTCCAGCGCGTCGGCTACGGCGAGGTCGACCAGGAGCGCGGACAGGTCACCATGAGCCGCGACTGGACCGCGGACGTGGTCAGCGCCCATGGCCAGTTCGCGCTGGACGCCTTCGGCGCTGGTCTGATCACCGATCTGGCCGCGGGCCAGGTGATCCGCATCCCGGACGTGCGCGAGGACCCGCGCACCCGGGTGGCCGTGGACGCCTTCGACCGCCTGCAGACCCGGTCCCTGATCCGCGCGCCGCTGATCCGGGCCGGCCGCCTTCGCGCCTTCCTCTACGCCCACGATTCCCGGGTGCGCGAGTGGACCGACGAGGAGGTCGAGCTGCTCCAGGAGGTCGCCAACCGCACCTGGACCGAGATCGAGCGCACCCGCGCCGAGGCCGAGCTTCGCGAAAGCGAGGAGCGTTTCCGGGCCATCGCCGACACGGCGCCCGTGCTCATCTGGGTCACCCACCAGGACCGCACCCGCGCCTTCGTCAACCAGGCCTATGTGGCTTACAGCGGCGGAACCTACGAAGAGGCGCGCCTGCTGGACTGGCGCACCATCATCCATCCGGACGACCAGCCGCGGGCCTTGGCGGAGTCAGTCGCCGGCGAGGCCTCTGGACAGCCTTTCTCCCTGGAGGCCCGCTACCGCCGCCACGACGGCGAATACCGTTGGCTGAAGTCGTTCTCGCGACCGCGCTTCGGCGCCCAGGGCGAGGTGATCGGTTTCGTCGGCGTCGCCTTCGACGTCACCGAGGCCAAGCGCGCCGAGAACGACCTGAAGCGGATCAACGAGCTGCTCGAGGAGCGCGTCAGCGAGGCTCTGGCGGAGAAGGCCAAGGCCGAGGCGGACCTGATGCACGCCCAGCGGATGGAGGCGGTCGGACGGCTGACCGGCGGCGTCGCCCACGACTTCAACAACCTGCTGACCGTCGTCATCGGCGCCCTCGACATGATGCTGAAGTCGCCGCACGACGCCGCCCGGCAGAAGAAGATGGGCGAGGCGGCCCTGGCGGCGGCGCGCCGGGGCGAACGCCTGACGCACCAGTTGCTCGCCTTCTCCCGCCGCCAGGCCCTGCGCCCCGAGGCGACCGACCTCAACGCCCTGATCCGGGAAAGCGAGCCGCTCCTGCGCCGCGCCCTCGGGGAAGCGATCGACTTCAAGCTGAAGCTGAAGCGCGGCGGCGCGCGGGTCAGCGTCGATCCCGCCCAGTTCGAGGCGGCCCTGCTCAACCTGGTCGTCAACGCCCGCGACGCCCTTGGCGACAGCGGCCGGGTGGCTGTCGAGACCCTGTCCTGCACGGTCGCGCCGGGCGAAATCCCCGAACTGGCGCCGGGACCCTACATCTGCATCGGGGTGTCCGACACCGGCAGCGGCATGAGCCGGGACGTGATCGAGCGGGTGTTCGAGCCCTTCTTCACCACCAAGCCCGTCGGCAAGGGCACCGGCCTGGGCCTGAGCCAGGTCTACGGCTTTGCGCGCCAGAGCGGCGGCGGCGTGCGGGTGACCTCGGAGCCCGGCGAAGGCACGGAGGTGCGCCTCTATCTGCCGCCCCTCGCTGCGAAGGAGGCGCCGGCGGGCGCAACCGCGGCCGAGGAAGTGCGCGCCATGACGGCCGGACGCCGCCTCCTGCTGGTCGAGGACGACGCCGGGGTCGCCGCCGTGGCGCAGGAACTCCTGGAGGGGATCGGCCTTGAGGTGCGCACCGCCGAGAACGCCCCGCAGGCGCTGGAGCGGCTGAACGCGGAGCGTTTCGACGTCATGCTGACGGACGTCGTCATGCCCGGCGGGATGACCGGGATCGAGCTGGCCCGCACCAGCGCGCGGGCGTGGCCGGAGATGAGCATCATCCTAACCTCGGGCTATGCCGGGGACGATGTGGACGCGGCCCTGGCCGACGCCCCCTGGCCGCTGGTGCGCAAACCCTACACCAGCGAACAGCTGGCCGCCGCGCTCGGCGACGCGGCGGTCTCCTCAGGCTGAAGCCTGTTAGCGCTGACGCGCCTTGCGGGCGGCGTAGCGGGCGTCGCGCGCCGCCTTCTGCTCTTCCTTGGTGAGCTGTTTGCGCTCCTTGCGGGCGGCGCGCTTCTGGGCGTCGATGGCCTCCTGGGCTTCGCGCTCGGCGGCCAGACGGGCCGCCTCGGCCTCGGCCTTCTGGCGACGCACCTCGGCCTTCTCCAGCTCGCGTTGCTGACGCAGTGCTTCCTTCTCCGCCGCGCGCTTGGCCTGCAGCTTGTCGAACTCGGGGTCCGGAATGGAAGGCTTGGGCTTGAAGCGGGCGAGCAGGGCCTTCTTGGCCTCCTGCTGGGCGGTGAGGCGGTCGGTGAAGCCGGTCTGTTTCAGATCTCTCATGCGAGCGGTCGTCGATATCCTTGATTGACTGTCGGGATGCGCAAACGCGCCGGCGAGCGACGCTCAGCCGACGCCGGTCGCGGCTAAGCCCATATGGAGCCGGAAATCAAGTTTGCGAGGCCTGATCGAGCCGACGCGCCGCGATTTGGGGCGGCGCCTGTGTCAGCGCGGCTTCTCGGCCTGGCCGACGGCGGCCCCTGCAGCCCCGCCGACGGCGGCGCCGACCGGTCCGGCCACGACCGCCCCGGCAACCGCGCCGGTGGCCGCCTTCTGTTCAATGGTCTGGCCGCAGGCGGCGAGGCCCGCGAGCGCGAGCGTCGAGCCGAGCAGCAGGATGGTCCGTTTCATGAGGGGCTCCTGTAATGTGAAGTCACAAACGCTGCCGAGCTGGGGGCGTTCCCCTTAGCCTCCGTCAAGACTGCGTTCGAGCCGGAAACTTGGGCGCGACAAGAGACAGCCCTGTGGACAATCTTTGTCGCCTGACTGCGCCGGCGACTCTGTAGTGTAGAGATTTCACTCTACAGTATTGTGTATGCCAACTGACAGCCTCTACGGTCCACGCCGAAACCCGATCTGTGAAATACCCGCACCACGCCCGCGACTGCTGGCCGCAGCCGGAATCTTGCGAATCAACCACATTCCCGCCATAAACGGCTGGCTTAAGGCGCGTCCCCGACGGCAGGCCTGTTCGCCGACCGTCGGTCTGCTTCAGCCGGGCCGCGACCGCGTCGCCCCGGCGGCGAGACTACCCGGGGGCGGCATGGCGCCCTGCTGAACAGGATTGAGCCTTTGCCCAAGCCCTCGCATTCGCGTGCGATCTCCCCTGCCGAGAGCAAGGCCCGAATCCGGCCTGGCGCGGCGGCGGCGACGTTCGGCGCAATGGTGGGGCTGGCGATCGGCTGCGCCTATCTCGGCGGGGCGGCGGCGAAGGCGACGACCGTGCGGGCCCAGGCCGAGCGTATCGACTACGCCGCCACCGCCGGTTTCACCGAGGAAGCGTTGGCGGTCGCCGCCGGAGGGCTGGACGAAAGCGCTCTGGCCATCGCCCGTCGCCACGACCCCTACACCGTCGCCGGCTCGGCCCAGCGCGACCGGCAGGCCGCCCTGCTCACCGCCCGGCTGGAACAGCTGCGGGCCCGCCCCACCGAGGGTCTGCGCCGCGTCAGCCTGACCGGCCCGCTGGCGGCCCGGCCGTTCCATCTCGGCGGCGCGCTCGACGACTCCCGCGACCTCGAATGCCTGACCCAGGCGGTCTATTACGAAGCCCGGGGCGAGGGCCGCGACGGCATGAAGGCCGTCGCCCAGGTGGTGCTCAACCGCGTTCGCCACCGCGCCTTCCCCAACAGCGTCTGCGCCGTGGTCTTCCAGGGCGCCGGGCGGCGCACCGGTTGCCAGTTCAGCTTCACCTGCAATGGCTCGATGCGCGGCCGAGTCAATCGCGCCGCCTGGAACCGCGCCCGCGACATCGCCTCCGGCGCCCTGTCCGGCAGCGTCTACGCCGGGGTCGGCAACGCCACCCATTTCCACACCACAGGGGTTTCGCCGCAGTGGCGTCACTCGCTGGTGAGGGTCAACCAGGTCGGCGACCACCTGTTCTACCGCTTCGGCGGACGGTCCGGCTCGGGCGCCGCCTTCACCTACGCGGCCCGGCCCTCGACTGACGCCGATGCTCCGCGCCTGGTCCAGGCCAGCCTCAACCCGACCGAAACGGTCCGCGAGGCCGGCGCCATCGCCTACAATCTGCTGCTGGCCCAGGAAGGCCGGGCCCCTGCGGCCGCCCAAGCCGAGACCGCCCCCGCCGCACAGGTTCCGACGGCTGCCGCTCCGGCCCCGGCCGTCAAGGCCGCGCCGCCGGCGCCGGAGACAGTCCGTCCGGCCGCGCCGGCCTCCACGGCCCCGGCCGTCTAGACCTCAGGCGTCCCGGTCACCCTTCGACGAGCGGTGCGCATCGTCGTGGCTGTGCTTGAGGTCGCGCTCGCCGCCGCCGCCCGAGACCTTGCTGTTGCGCGGATTCGTCGGGCCGCCCTCGCGCGGGTCCTCGAAGGCCGGCGGCTCCTGTTTCGCGTTCTGATGGCTCGAGCCCGGCCCGCCCCAGCGCTTTTCGTCGACCGGTTCGGGGGTGTGCTGGTTGTTGCTCATCGGCGTCGCTCCTGCACCTGCCAATGGTTCATGGGACCGCCGCGCAGGTCGCCGAAGCCGGCGGCCGCGCCCACGGGGCGGCGCTCGACCTCACCTCGCGTCGAGGCGGCGGGTTCGTCGCGGGCCACTGTTCAGCGGTCCTGCTGATAGCCCTGGTGGGTGGTGTTCTGCTTGATGTCGCCGAAGCGGCCCTGCTCGGCGGTGTTGATCCCGGCGTCGCCCGGCTGGCCGTCGTGCACGTCGGTGCGGCGGTCGCGGCGGTCGCTCCTGCCGCCCTCGATGTCCGCCCGCTCTCCGGCGAAGCTGCGCTGTTCCTTGGGAATTTTCGGGGCCTTGCTCATCGGTCGCTCCTTGAACTCACTGTCCAAGGAAACGGGACCCGGCCGCGGCTGTTCCTTACCGCCGCGCTTTCACAGCGCGTCGAGGCCGATGTCCAGCGACGGCGCCGAATGGGTCAGGGCCCCGACCGAGATCACGTCCACCCCGGTCTCCGCAATGGCGCGCACGGTCTCCAGCCGCACCCCGCCCGAGGCCTCCAGCACGGGCCGGCCATGCGCCGAGGCCGCCACCCGCCGCACCGCCTCGCGCAGGTCGTCGAGACTGAAGTTGTCCAGCATGACCACGTCCGGCCGCCCGGCCAGGGCCTCGTCCAGCTGGTCCAGCCCGTCGACCTCGACCTCGACCTTGACCAGATGTCCGGCCATGGCGCGGGCCCGGCGCACGGCCTCCCCGACGCCGCCGCAGACGGCGACGTGGTTGTCCTTGATCAGGATGGCGTCGTCGAGGCCGAAGCGATGGTTGGTCCCGCCGCCGCAGGCCACGGCGTGCTTCTCCAGCGCCCTCAGGCCGGGCGTGGTCTTGCGCGTGTCGGCGATGCGCGCGCCGGTCCCGGCCACCGCCTCGACATAGGCCCGCGTCAGGGTCGCCACCCCGCACAGCCGCCCCAGCAGGTTCAGCGCCGTGCGCTCGGCCGCCAAGAAGGCGCGGGCGTCGGCCTCGGCCTCGATCAGGGCGACTCCGGCCCTGAAGGCTTCCCCGTCGCCGACCCGAGCCTCGACCGTCGCCCCCGGATCCAGCGCCCGCAGCGCCAGCCGCACGCAGTCGGCGCCAGCCATGACGCCCGACTTCCGCGCCGCGAACACCGCCCGCATGCGCGCCCCCTCGGGAATGCAGGCCTGACCGGTCAGGTCGCCGGCCCGGCCAAGGTCCTCGGCCAGGGCCATGCGCACCACCGGTTCGATCAGCAGTTCGGGCAGGCGGCGGATCATCGGGGCTCCGTTCATGCGGCCATGGCCGGCTGGCGTCGGCGCAGGCGGGTGTGCCGCGCCTCGGGGGCGGCGGACGGGAAGTCGCTGCGACAGTGGGCGCCGCGGCTCTCGCGCCGGTCCAGCGCCGACTGCACGATCAGGCGGGCCGCCTCGATGGGCAGGGCGCCCGGCGTCCGCGCCTCGAGGGCGTCCAGCACGCCGAGGGCGCGGGTCAGGCCGGCGGCGTCGCGGACCACCCCGGCCTCGGCGCTCATTGTCCGGCGCAGGCGCATCAGGTCTTCCGGCGACAGGTCGGACGCCGGGAGCGGCGCCATCACCGGCCCGGTCGCCGCCATCGCCTGCGCCGCGGCCCGCCCGGTGCGCCGCCCGAAGGCGGCCGCCTCAAGCAGGGAGTTGGAGGCCAGACGGTTGGCGCCGTGCACCCCGGTGGCGGCGCATTCGCCGACCGCGTACAGCCCGTCCAGGGTGGTCCGGCCGTCCGGCCCGGCGGCGATCCCGCCCATGTGATAGTGGGCCGCCGCCGCCACCGGGATCGGCGTCTCGCGCGGATCCAGCCCGGCACGCATGCAGGCGGCGAAGACCGCCGGAAACTCGTGCGGGAAGGCGGCCCCGATCGCCGTCCGGGCGTCCAGGAAGGCCCCGCGTCCGCTGGCTCGCGCCGCGTGCACCGCCCGGGCCACCACGTCGCGCGGTTGCAGGTCGCTGCCGGCCGCCTCGCCCAGCAGGTAGCGCCCCTCGCCGTCAATCAGCCGCGCCCCCTCGCCGCGCAGCGCCTCGGTGGCCAGCGGCATGGGATCGAGGCCGACGTCGATGGCCGTAGGGTGGAACTGAACGAATTCGGGATCGAGAATCTCGGCGCCCGCCCGCCAGGCCAGGGCCATGCCCTCGCCCAGCAAGGCGACGGGCGTCGTTGTCCGGGCGTACAGGCCGCCGGCTCCACCCGTCGCCAGCACCACCGCCGGGGCCAGCACCTCGACCAGTCGTCCTTCGCGTTCGATCAGCGCCCCGCGCACCCGGCCTGTCCCGTCCTGGATCAGGCCGCGCAGACGACCGTCCTCCCAGATCTCGACGTGCGGAGCCGCGCGGGCCGCCGCCACCAGAGCCGACAGGATCGCCCGCCCCGCGCCGTCGCCGCCGACCCTTGCGACGCGGGGGCGGGAATGGGCCGCCTCCAGGCTGACGGCGAAGCCGCCCGCCGCGTCCCGGTCGAATGGCGCGCCGAGCCCGGCCAGCCACTCCACGGTCCCGCGGCCGTCGGCGGTCAGCCGCTGCGCCGCCTCACGCTCGACCAGACCCGCCCCGGCGGCGCGCGTGTCGGCGGCGTGCAGATCGGGCGCGTCGTCCCGTGACAGGGCCGCCGCCACCC
>JAEYUE010000032.1 GCA_023433655.1 Pseudomonadota bacterium
CGCTCGGCCAGGGCCGCGACGAAGCGGTCGTGGATGCCGTCCTGCACGATCAGCCGGCTGGACGCCGTGCAGCGCTGGCCGGTGGCGTAGAAGCAGCCGTCGAGCGCGATCGCCACCGCCCGCTCGAGATCGGCGTCGTCGAGCACGATCAGCGGGTTCTTGCCGCCCATCTCCAGCTGCACCCGCGCCTGCCGCTTCACCGCCCCGGCCGCCACCCCGGCGCCGACGCCCTGCGAGCCGGTGAAGGAGATTCCCGCCACGTCGGGATGATCGACGATGGCCTGGCCGACCCGGCCGCGGCCGATGACCATGTTCAGCACGCCCTTCGGCAAACCGGCCTCGTGCAGGATGGCGACCAAGGCCTCGGCCGTGGCCGGGGTCGGGCCGGCGGGCTTGAGCACCACGATGTTGCCGAAGGCCAGGGCCGGCGCGGCCTTCCACGCCGGGATGGCGATGGGGAAATTCCACGGCGTGATCAGGCCGAACACCCCGACCGGCTGGCGCAGGGTCTGAATCTCGACCCCCGGCCGCACGGAGGCGAGGTTCCGTCCGTGCAGGCGCAGGGCCTCGCCGGCGAAATACTTCAGGATGCGGCCGGCGCGGACGGTCTCGCCGATCCCCTCGGCCAAGGTCTTGCCCTCCTCGCGCGACAGCAGCCGGCCCAGCGCCTCGCGCCGCTCCATGATCAGCGTCCCGGCCCGGTCGAGGATGTCGGAGCGGACCTCCGGCGAGGCCTCGGCCCAGGCGGGGAAGGCGTTCCTCGCCGCCGCCACCGCCGCCTCGACCTCCTCCACGCCGCCGTCCGGGACGCGGGCCACCAGCTCGCGCGTGTCGGACGGATTCAGGCTCTCCGAGGGCCGGTCGACGTGAACCGTCTCGCCGTTGATCCAGTGCGACAGTTCGAGCGGTTCGGTCATGACGGCTTCTCGGCTAAACGCGGCGCGGCGGCGCGGGCCGTCCTAGATAGAGCCCCGCGCGCGCCAGGTCACGGTCGCCGGCGGGAACCGCCCCGTCCCGGCTCCGGTTGACGGCCGGGAGCGCGAAGATGCTCGATCACCCCCACGCCCGCGAACGTATGGTCGAACGCCAGCTGGCCCGACGCGGCGTCGACGATCCGCATGTGCTGAAGGCGATGCGCGCGGTTCCGCGCGAGGCCTTCGTGCCGGAAGGTCTGCAGGAGTTCGCCTACGACGACGCCCCGCTGCCGATCGAGGCGGGGCAGACCATCTCCCAGCCCTATATCGTCGGCTTGATGATCCAGGAGGCCCGCATCCGGCCCGGTGACCGCGTGCTCGAGATCGGCGCGGGGTCGGGCTATGCGGCGGCGGTGATGAGCCGGATCGCCAATCGGGTGTACGCGATCGAGCGGCACGGCGAGCTGACCGAGCTGGCCCGCGAAAGGCTGCGGCGGCTGGGCTATGACAATGTCGAGCTGCGCACCGGCGACGGCACGCGCGGCTGGGCGGAAGCCGGACCGTTCGACGCCATCCTCGCGGCGGCGGGCGGTCCCGCCGTGCCCCAGGCGCTGAAGGAGCAGCTCGACATCGGCGGACGGCTGGTCATGCCGGTCGGCGACGAGGAGAGCGGCCAGCGTCTGGTCCGGGTGACCCGCACGGGCGCGGCACACTTCGAGGAGGACGATCTCGGCGGCGTGCGCTTCGTGCCCCTGATCGGCGAGCAGGGCTGGGCCGACGCAGAAGCGGCCCGGCGGCCGCCGACGCCGGCGCCTGTCTCTGAAGCACGACCGGAACCCTCCGCGCCCGCCCTGATCCGCGAGGCGGCCGAGCCCCTGCCCGATATCGACGACGCGGCCTTCGGGGCCCTGTTCGACCGCTTCGGCCAGTCCCGCGTCGTGCTGCTGGGCGAGGCCAGCCACGGCACTTCGGAATTCTACCGCGCCCGGGCCGCCATCACCCGGCGGCTGATCGAGCGCCACGGCTTCAGCGTCGTCGCCGTCGAGGCGGACTGGCCGGACGCCGCCAGCCTGGACCGGTACGTACGCGACCTCGCGGCGCCGAAGCACGCGCAGCCGCCGTTCCGGCGCTTCCCGACCTGGATGTGGCGCAACAGGGAGTTCGAGGCCTTCATCGAAGGCCTGCGCGGATGGAACGCGGACCGGCCAGCCGCCGACCGGGTCAGCTTCCACGGACTCGATCTCTACAACCTGTCGGCGTCGATCCAGGCCGTGCTGGACTATCTGGACCGGGTCGATCCTGAGGCGGCGGGGGTGGCGCGCGAACGCTACGGCTGCCTGACGCCGTGGGCCAACGAGCCCCAGGCCTACGGCCGCATGGCGCTGACGGCCGGCTATTCGCGCTGCGAGCAGGGCGTCGTCCAGACCCTGCGCGACCTGCTGGCGAAACAGCTGGAGTATGTCGCGCAGGACGGCGACAGCTTCCTCGACGCCAGCGCCAACGCCCGTCTGGTCAAGAACGCCGAGGCCTATTACCGCGCCGTCTACTACGGCGCCGCCGAGAGCTGGAACCGGCGCGACACGCATATGTTCGAGACCCTCTGCGCCGTCATGGAGGCGCGGGGACCGCGATCGAAGGCGGTGGTCTGGGCCCACAACTCGCACATCGGCGACGCCTCCAAGACCGAGATGGGCCGGGTGCGCGACGAGCTGAACATCGGCCAGCTGTGCCGCGAGCGTTTCGGGACCGACGCCGCCCTGATCGGCTTCGGCACCCACGGCGGCACGGTGGCCTGCGCTTCCGACTGGGGCGAGCCGATGGAGGTGAAGCGGATCAACCCCTCGCGGCCGGACAGCTATGAGCGACTGGCCCACGACAGCGGCGTCGGCCGCTTCCTTCTCGACCTTCGACCTGGCGCGCACGCGGCGCTTCGCGCGCGCCTGCTGGAGGAACGGCTGGAGCGGTTCATCGGCGTCATCTACCGGCCCGAGACCGAGCGCTGGAGCCACTATTCGGCCTGCTGCCTGCCGGAGCAGTTCGATGCCTGGGTCTGGTTCGACGAAACCTCCGCCGTGACGCCCCTGCCGACCGGCCAGCGCGAGGGCGTCGACGAAACCTGGCCGTTCGGACTGTGACCTGAACAGTCAGGTCTGGGGAACAGGCGCCGCCGCCACCTCGGCGGGCGACAGAGCCGCAGCCTGCCCGGACTCGAATTCCGCGCGGGTCCAGTCCAGCACCACGGCCCGCTCCCCGCGCGAGGCCACGACGGAGGGGGCCATGCCCGTCGAGCCGTCGGGACGGCGGATATGAAGGAGGCGTTCGCCGCCGGCCCGGACCTCCACCGAGACCAGCACGCCCAGCGGCTCGCCATCGACGCTCAGCACCTCCGCGCCCGGCGGAAAGGCCGGCGCGGCCGTGGGGAGCGCCGGCCGCGACGGCGCAGGGCGGGCGCCCGGCGGAGGCGTCTGCGCGACAGCCGGCGTCGCACCCAGGACGCCGAGGGCGATCAGCAAGACAGGTTTGCAGGTCATCAAGGTCTCCTGCCCGAAGTGAAGTCCCCAGCCGTGCGGGGCCAATGGCCGGCCGATGCCGCGGTTCCGCACGCTCGCGCGGACTTGAACGGGGGGGAACCGGAGGCCAACTGCTTCGCTTAACCGAATGCGCGCATCTCACCCTCTCGCCGGAGGCCCGCATGAGTTCGCAAGCACCCGCCGTCGATGTGCGGCGCGACGCCTTCCCCCCGAGGTTCCGACGGGATCCCGCCGAAGGTCTGACGCGGTGGGTTCTGGACCGGCTGCTCCGCAAGCTGATCCGCACCGGCTCGCTCGGCCTTGTCCTGCCTTCAGGTGAAACACTGCGCCTCGGCGAGGATGGGGCGGACGCGGTGCGGGTTCGGTTGCGCGACCACCGCACCGCCTGGCGCATCGCCCTCTATCCCGGATTGGGTCTCGGCGAGGCGTGGATGGACGGCGACGTCATCCTCGAGCAGGGGACGCTGTGGGACCTGCTGGACCTGATCGGCCGCAACCTCGCCCTGCGGCCGCCGCCACGCCGCGGAGTCCTGGCCCGGCTGGGGCGGCGGCTCGTCCAGGCCAACGGTCGAAACGCCGCGCGCCGCCACGTCGCCCATCACTACGACCTGTCGGTGGAGCTGTATCGCCGCTTCCTCGACGCCGACCTGCAGTATTCCTGCGCCTTCTTCGAGCGGCCGGACATGAGCCTCGACGAGGCGCAGGCGGCCAAGAAGCGACGGCTGGCGGCCAAGCTTCTCCTAAGTCCCGGCATGTCCGTGCTGGACATCGGCAGCGGCTGGGGCGGCCTCGGACTGACCCTGGCCGAGGAGGCCGGCGCGCGGGTGACGGGCGTCACCCTGTCGGACGAGCAGCTGGCGGTCGCCCGCGAGCGGGCGGAGAGCCGCGGCCTGGCCGACCGGGTCGAGTTCCGCAAGCAGGACTACCGCGACGTCGAGGGGTGCTTCGACCGCATCGTCTCGGTCGGCATGTTCGAGCACGTCGGCGCCCCCAACTACCAGACGTTCTTCGACACCCTGGCCCGACTGCTGAAGGACGACGGCGTGGCCGTGCTGCACGCCATCGGCCAGAAGCACCCCTCGGTCAGCAACCAGCCGTGGATCGAGAAGTACATCTTCCCCGGCGGCTATACGGCGGCGCTGTCCGAGGTCCTGCCGGCCATCGAGCGGGCGGGGCTGTGGGTGACGGACATCGAGATTCTGCGCCTGCACTACGCCGAGACCCTGAAGGCGTGGCGCGAACGTTTCCTGGCCCGACGCGCCGAAATCGCCGCCCTCTACGACGAGCGCTTCTGCCGCATGTGGGAATTCTACCTCTGCCTCAGCGAGGTCGCCTTCCGCCATCGCGGCTGCATGGTGTTCCAGATCCAGATGGCGAAACGGGTCGACGCCGCGCCGCTGACCCGCGACTACATGGCCGGCGCCCCGGCCTGAGGCGCGGAGCCGCTGGACTTCCGCGCGGCGACAGGGCTCATTGGCGCGGTCAAAGGACGCGCGCCGGCGGTCGGCGCAAGACGTCCGAAGTCGGGGACAGAAACATGAAGCGTGAACTCCTGGCCACGGCCGCCCTGCTGGCGTTCGCCTGCCCCGTCGCCGCCCAGGTCGCCGAACCAGCCCCGCCCCCGGTGGTCGCCCCGGCCGACCAGCCGGCGGTCCCGCCGCAGGAGAACGGCGACGAGGCCGACGAGGCGAGGTGGGACGTGCAGAACCCGCCGGGGCCGTCGCGCGACATCAACATCGACGTGACCCGCGGCACCTGGATGTCGCTCGACGTCAGCCCCGACGGCCGGATGATCGCCTTCGATCTGCTGGGCGACATCTACGTCATGCCGATCGAGGGCGGCGAGGCCCGCGCCATCGCCTCGGGCGTGGCCTGGGACATGCAGCCGAAATGGTCGCCCGACGGCCGGCAGATCGCCTTCACCTCCGACCGCGCCGGCGGCGACAACATCTGGATCATGGACGCCGACGGCGCCAATCCGCTGCAGATCTCGAAGGAGTCCTTCCGCCTGCTGAACCAGCCGGAGTGGTCCCCGGACGGCCAGTTCATCGTGGCGCGCAAGCATTTCACCTCGGCGCGCTCGCTGGGCGCGGGCGAACTGTGGATGTATCACCGGTCTGGCGGCGGCGGCGTGCAGATGACCGAGCGACGGACGCCGCAGAAGGACACCGGCGAACCGGCCTTCTCGCCCGATGGGCGCTACCTGTACTTCAGTGACGACGCCACGCCCGGGAACACCTTCGAATACTCCAAGGACGTCAACGGCCAGATCTACATCATCCGCCGGCTGGACCGGGAAACCGGCGAGATCGAGCCCTACATCACCGGCCCCGGCGGCTCGATCCGGCCGACGCCTTCGCCCGACGGCAAGTCGATCGCCTTCATCCGCCGCGTCCGCTACCAGTCGGTGCTCTACGTCATGGACATCGAGTCCGGGCGCGAGACGCCGGTGTTCAGCGGCCTCGACCGCGACCTGCAGGAGACCTGGGCCATCCACGGCGTCTATCCGGCGATCAGCTGGACGCCCGACAACCGCTCGATCGTGGTCTGGGCCGACGGCCGCATCCAGAAGATCGACGTGGCCTCGGGCCACGCGTCCGACATCCCCTTCCACGTCGCCGACACCCGCCGGGTGCAGGACGCCGTCCGCTTCCCCGTTGAGGTGGCGCCGGACCAGGTCGAGGTGAAGATGATCCGCTGGGCGCGGCCTTCGCCCGACGGCTCGAAGGTGGTGTTCGAGGCCCTTGGCCAGCTGTGGATCCGCGATCTGCCGACGGGCGAGGCGCGCCGCCTGACCCGCCAGACCGACCATTTCGAATTCTATCCCAACTGGTCGAGGGACGGACGGTCGATCGTCTACACGACCTGGGACGACCAGGAGCTGGGCACGGTGCGGGTGGTCCCGGCCTCGGGCGGCGCGGGGCGCGTCGTGACGCGTCAGCCGGGCCACTACATCGAGCCGACCTTCTCGCCGGACGGACGGACCGTGGTCTACCGAAAGGTCAACGACGGCTTCCTGACCACCGGCCTGTGGAGCCGCGAGCCGGGCGTCTATCGCGTCCCCGCCGCGGGCGGCGAGCCGGTGCGGATCACCGACGAGGGCGTCCAGCCGCAGTTCGGCGCCGACCCCGACCGCCTGTTCCTGACCGGACGCGACGGCGACAAGCGCACCCTGATCTCGGTCGACCTCGACGGCCATGACGAGCGCACCCACCTGACCTCGGAATGGGCGGCCGAGTTCGCCGTCTCGCCGGACGGTCACTGGATCGGCTGGACCGAGCGGTTCAACGCCTATGTCGCGCCGCTGGTCGACGCGGGGCGGCCGATCAACGTCGCGCCTGACGGCAAGGCCCTGCCGCAGGCGCGGGTCACCCGCGACTCCGGCGAGTGGCTGAGCTGGTCCGGGGATTCCCGCCGCCTGCACTGGTCGCAGGGGCCGGAGCTGTTCACCCGCGACCTGAACCAGTCCTTCGCCTTCGTCGAAGGCGCCCCCGACGAGCTCCCGAAGCCGGACGAGCACGGCGTCGACCTGGGCTTCAGCGTTCCGGCCGACAAGCCGGACGGCCGCATGGTGCTGACCGGCGCGCGGATCATCACCATGAACGGCGGCGAGGTGATCGAGAACGGAACCATCGTGCTGGACGGCAACCGCATCGAGGCCATCGGGCCGACCGCCGCCATCACCATTCCGGCCGGCCTGCCGACCCTCGACATGACGGGCAAGACCATCATGCCCGGCCTGGTCGACACCCACTGGCACGGCTCGATGGGCGCCGACGAACTGATCCCCGAACAGAGCTGGGTCAACTACGCCTCGCTGGCCTTCGGGGTGACCACCATCCACAACCCGTCCAGCGACACGAGCGAGATCTTCGCCCACAGCCAGATGGCCCGGGCCGGGCGGGTGGTCGGTCCGCGGATCTTCTCGACCGGCACCATCCTGTACGGGGCGACCACCGCCTCCACCGCGAAGATCGACAACCTCGACGACGCCCTGTCGACCCTGCGGCGGATGCAGGCGGCGGGCGCCTGGAGCGTGAAGAGCTACAACCAGCCGCGCCGGGACCAGCGCCAGCAGGTCATCGAGGCGGCCCGCCAGCTGAACATGATGGTCGTTCCCGAGGGCGGCTCGCTGTACCAGCACAACATGTCGATGATCGTCGACGGCCACACCACGATCGAGCATTCGATCCCGCTGGCCCGGCTGTACGACGACGTGCACCAGCTGTGGGGCCAGACCGGGGTGGCCTATAATCCGACCCTGGTCGTCGCCTATGGCGGCAGCTACGGCGAAAACTACTGGTATCAGGAGAGCGAGGTCTGGAACGACCCGATCCTCACGCAGTACGTGCCGCGGCGCATCCTCGACGCCCGCGCCCGGCGGCCCGGCACCGCCCCGGACAATGAGTGGAACCACATCTCCGTGGCGCGCGAGGCGACCCGGCTGGCCGAGCAAGGGGTGAACGTCCAGATCGGCGCCCACGGCCAGCGCGAGGGCCTGGCGGCTCACTGGGAGCTGTGGAGTCTGGCGCAGGGCGGCATGGCGCCGCTGGACGTGATCCGCGCCGGCACGCTGAACGGGGCGCGGGCCTTGGGCATGGACGGCGACATCGGCTCGCTGGAGCCGGGCAAGCTGGCCGCCCTGGTGGTGCTGGACGAGAACCCGCTGGAGGACATCCGCAACACCACCTCGATCGCCTACACGGTGCTGAACGGCCGCGTGTACGACTCCGGCATGAACGAGATCGCGCCGCGCCAGCGTCCACGGGCGCCGTTCTGGTTCGCCGAGACGGGCGGCGAGGCCTGGGCCTCGGGGACGGCCGAGGCGGAGGCGGACGGGCACGGCCACGACTGACCGGCGAGAGACAGGGCGTCAGGAACGGTCAGCCCCCCTCCCCCGCGGTTCGGCCTAGAGCGAAGGGGTCGGCGTTGTCATTCGGCGCCGGCGCCCTATCGTGACTGGAGACCAGCGTGGACGGTGAGATGACGACGAAGGAAGACGATCCGTTCGCCCAATTGAGCGATGTCTTCGCCGGCCGCCGCGCCCTGTTGCTGGAGGACGATCCGGCCCTGTCCGATCATGTGGCCGAGCGGCTGACCGCCGCCGGTTTCGAGGCCGTCGACCGGTTCGAGACGGGCGAGGCGGCGCTGGAGGCCGCGAGCCGCGCCCCCTACGACATCCTGATCCTCGACCGCCTCACCGCCGGAATGGACGGGCTAGAGATGCTGAAGCGGCTGCGCGCCGGTGGCGGAACCTCGGCCGACGCCCCCGCCCTGATGCTGACCGCGCTGGGCGGAGAGCGTCAGAAGGTCGAGGGTCTGCTCGGCGGGGCGGACGACTATCTGGCCAAGCCGGTCGGCGACGAGGAGCTGCTGGCCCGCATCGCCGCCCAGCTGCGCCGCGCCGCGCGACGGGCGCGGCCGGCCGGCGCCGAACTGGTCAACGGCCCCTTCCGCCTGTCGCCAGGGGCGCGGACCCTGAAGCTGGACCTGCCCGACGGCGGGGAACGGCTGATCGACCTGTCGCCGCTGGAGTTCGCCATCGTCGCCGAACTGATGGCGGCGCGCGGCCAGCCGGTGACCAAGACCATGCTGTGGGACCGCTGCTGGGTGGAGTGGAAATTCCTGCCCGACAATTTCGTCAACGTCATCGACGCCCGCATCAGCGCCCTGAGGCGGCGGCTGAAGGAGCAGACTCCGGAGCTGGACGAGGCGCTGCATCCGCTGATCGTCTCGGCGCGCAGCCAGAGCCTGGTCTTCCGCGACCTGTCCGGGACGGCCTGAGGCCATGGGCCTGATGGGCTGGATGGCGCGGCGGACCTCCACACAGCTGGCCGCGGCCATGGGCGTGCTGGCGGCCCTGGC
>JAEYUE010000142.1 GCA_023433655.1 Pseudomonadota bacterium
AGGGCGCGCAGCGAGCGGATCATGTCGACACGTCCATGAAGGGCGAGCGCCGCGGCGTGGTCTTGGGACCGCCGAAGATGTTCAGCTTGCTGCTGCCGTTGGTGTTGCGGTCGAGGGTGAAGCCGCCCGAGCCGCGCAGGACGTAGGCGTCCTCGTTGTCCTCGCGGTGGGTGGTCGGGATCACGTAGCGGTCCTCGTAGGCCGCCAGCGCCATGATCCTGTACATGTCCTCGATGGTCGCCCCGGTCAGGCCGACGCGCTCGGCGATCGACTCGTCGACGCGGCCGTCGATGGTCTTGGCCCGCATGTAGGCGCGCATGGCCAGCATCCGCTCGAGGCCCCGCGCGACCGGCTCCTCATCGCCGGCGGTGAGCAGGTTGGCGAGGTAGCGCATCGGGATGCGCAGCGAGCGCACGTCCGGCATGCCGTCGTTGACCGACATCTTGCCGGCCTCGGCCGCCGACTGGATCGGCGACAGTGGCGGTACGTACCAGACCATCGGCAGGGTGCGGTATTCGGGGTGCAGCGGGAAGGCGACCCGCCACTCCCTGGCCATCTTGTAGACCGGCGAGCGGATCGCGGCCTCCAGCCAGGCCTCGGGCACGCCGTCGCGGCGGGCCTGTTCGATCACGGCCGGGTCGTGCGGATCCATGAACAGCGACAGCTGGGCCTCGTAGAGGTCCTTCTCGTCCTCGACCGAGGCGGCGTCCTTGATGCGATCGGCGTCGTACAGGAAGACGCCGAGGTAGCGGATGCGCCCGACGCAGGTCTCGGAGCACACCGTCGGCTGGCCGGTCTCGATGCGCGGGAAGCAGAAGATGCACTTCTCGGACTTACCCGAGGACCAGTTGTAATAGATCTTCTTGTACGGGCAGCCCGAGACGCACATGCGCCAGCCGCGGCAGCGCTCCTGGTCGATCAGCACGATGCCGTCCTCGGCCCGCTTGTAGATCGCCCCCGACGGGCAGGCGGCGAGGCAGGCGGGATTGAGGCAGTGCTCGCACAGCCTCGGCAGGTACATCATGAAGGTGTTTTCGAACTGGCCGTAGATCTCCTTCTCGACCCCTTCGAAATTGACGTCCGCCGAGCGTTTGGAGAACTCGCCCGAGAGGTCGTCCTCCCAGTTGCCGCTCCATTCGATCTTGGTCATCACGTCGCCGGTGATCAGCGAGCGCGGGCGGGCCGAGGGCTGGGCCTCGAGCTCGGGGGCCTTCTGCAGCCACTCGTATTCGAAGGTGTAGGGCTCGTAGAAGTCGTCGATCTCGGGCAGGTCGGGATTGGCGAACAGCTTGGCCAGGATGCGCCACTTGGAGCCGATGCGCGGCTCGATGCGGCCGTTCTTCTTCCTGACCCAGCCGCCCTTCCAGCGCTTCTGGTTCTCCCAGTCCTTGGGATAGCCGATGCCGGGCTTGGTCTCGACGTTGTTGAACCAGGCGTATTCGACGCCTTCCCGATTGGTCCAGACGTTCTTGCAGGTGATCGAACAGGTGTGACAGCCGATGCACTTGTCCAGGTTCAGGACCATGGCGATCTGGGCGCGGATCTTCATTCGGCGGCCTCCAGGTCAGGTTCAGCGGCTTTGTCGAACCAGTTGATCGCGCTCATCTTCCGGATGACCACGAACTCGTCGCGGTTGGCCCCGACGGTGCCGTAGTAGTTGAAGCCGTAGGCCAGCTGGGCGTAGCCGCCGATCATGTGGGTCGGCTTCATGTTGATGCGGGTGATCGAGTTGTGCACCCCGCCGCGCTGGCCGGTCAGCTCGGAGCCGACCGTGTTCACCAGCTTTTCCTGGGCGTGGTACATGATCGCCGTGCCGGCCATGACCCGCTGGGAGACGATGGCCCGGGCGGTGACCGCGCCGTTGACGTTGAAGGCCTCGATCCAGTCGTTGTCCTCGATGCCGGCCTGTTTCGCATCCGTCTCGCTGATCCAGATCACCGGCCCGCCGCGGTTGAGGCTGAGCAGGATCAGGTTCTCGGCGTAGGTCGAGTGGATGCCCCACTTCTGGTGCGGGGTGAGGATGTTGAGCAGGATCTCGGCGTTGCCGTTGGGCAGCTTGCCGTGCACGGCGCGCACCGTTCGGGTGTCGATGGGCGGCCGCCAGGTGACGAAGCCCTCGCCGAAGGCCCGCATCCAGTGGTGGTCCTGGTAGAGCTGCTGGCGGCCGGTCAGGGTCCGCCACGGAATCCGCTCGTGCACATTGGTGTAGCCGGCGTTGTAGCAGACGTGCTCGGACTCCAGCCCCGACCAGGTCGGCGAGGAGATGATCTTGCGCGGCTGGGCGACCACGTCGCGGAAGCGGATCTTCTCCTCCTCCTTGCCTTCGGCCAGATGGACATGGTCCAGGCCCGTGACCGTCGACAGCGCCCGCCACGCCTTGACCGCCACCTCGCCGTTGGTCTCGGGGGCCAGCGTCAGGATGGTCTCGCAGGCGTCGATGTCGGTGAGGATGCGCGGGCGACCCTTGGCCGGTCCCTCCTCGCCGACCACGCCGTTGAGGCCGGCGAGCAGCTTCACCTCGGAGTCGGTGTTCCACTGGATGCCCTTGCCGCCGTTGCCCAGCTTCTCCAGCGCCGGGCCCAGCGAGGTGAATTTGGCGTAGGTCTGGGCGTAGTCGCGCTCGACCAGCGAGACATTGGCCATGGTC
>JAEYUE010000153.1 GCA_023433655.1 Pseudomonadota bacterium
GCCCTCGCCTGGGGCGCGGTGCAGTATCTGACCGACGGCGAAGGCGCCCTGACCTGGGCCTTCGGCGGCCTGCTGGCGCTGGTCATCGGCGTGTCGCTGCGCATCGCCCGCAGCACCGCCTCGGTGGTGATCAGAAAGCCGAGCTTCTGGCTGCTGTCGCTGGGCGCGGCCTCGTCTTCGATCTGCGGCTACGGCGTGGCCGGCTGGCTGCCGCTGTTCTTCATGCGCAGCTTCGACCTGACCCTGAGCCAGACGGCCTGGTACTATTCGGGCATCGCCCTCGTCGGGGGGACGCTGGGCATCTGGTTGGGCGGCTTCATCGCGGACAAGCTGTCGAAGCGGGGCAAGGGCGCCTATCCGCTGACGCCGGCCATCGCCTTCCTGATCTCGGCCCCGCTGTTCATCGCCGCGATGAACTCGCCGTGGATCATCGGCCTGGCGCTGCCCGGCGGGGGGACGCAGTTCCAGCAGCTGGCCCTGGCCTTCGTGATCTTCCTCGTGCCGACGGGGCTGAACCTGGCCTGGCTGGGGCCGATCACGGCGGCGGTGCAGCACCTGGCGCCGCCGGCCATGCGCTCGACCGCCTCGGCCCTGTTCCTGCTGATCAACAACCTGCTCGGCCTCGCCGTCGGCTTCTACTATTTCGGCTGGATGAGCGACCTGCTGGCCCCGCGCTTCGGCGACGAGAGCCTGCGTTGGGCCATCTACACCGGCATGGGCTTCTACATCCTGGCCTCGATCCTGCTGATCGGCGCCTCGCGGACGCTGAAGAAGGACTGGGTGTCGTGACGGCTCCGTCGCCATATTGACGCTGTTTTTTGAGTCAGATTGACATCGACCGCCGGCCTCGCGCGGACCGGTCCCTCCCCTTCACCAGAGTGTTTTATCGATGATTGCTTCGCTTGTGCTCGCCGCCGCCCTGACGGCCGCCCCGGCCCCGGCGGCCGCCGACGACTTCAAGACCCTGTGCGTCGCCACCAAGGGCGATGTCGCCGCCGTGACCGCCGCCGTCGCCACCCAGGGGACCTGGTCGGAACCGACCGAACAGGACGGCCTGACCGTCTGGACCCACACCGAGGCGGGCGTGGCCCGCACCCTGGTCGCCGGCGAGCAGACCGCGCCGGACGGCAAGCGCCAGGCCTGCGCCGTGACCAGCCAGCCGGCCCAGCCCGACCTGACCGCCGGCATCACCACCGTTCTGGGCGGCGTCGCCCTGCCGGTGCAGGAAGGCCTGTACGCCTATGCCCCGGACGAGGACGCCTATCGCGCTGGCGACGTGACCTTCGTCCAGGTCAGCAACGAGGCCGACAGCACGACCCTGGCCGCCATCCGGCCGATCCGCTAGGTCCGCCGCACGTAAGACCGGAACGCCTCCCGCCCGACGGCGGGGGGCGTTTTCGTTTGCGGAAGGGTTTGCGGGGCAGGCGGTTGCACCTGCGAAGGCGCGGGTCCTATAAGCACGCCGACTCTTCCCCCAAGGCGGCATCCATGAACATTCACGAGTACCAGGCCAAGCAGGTCCTGAAGGGCTTCGGCGCTCCGGTCGCGGCCGGCGTGGCCATCACCTCGGCCGACGAGGCCGAAGCGGCGGCCAAGCAGCTGCCGGGCCCGCTGTACGTCGTGAAGTCGCAGATCCACGCCGGCGGCCGCGGCAAGGGCAGGTTCAAGGAACTGCCGGCCGACGCCAAGGGCGGCGTGCGCCTGGCCCGCTCGATCAAGGAGGTCGTGACCAACGCCCGCGAGATGCTGGGCAACACCCTGGTCACCGCCCAGACCGGCCCGGCCGGCAAGCAGGTCAACCGCCTCTACATCGAGGACGGCGCCGACATCGAACGCGAGCTGTACTGCTCGCTGCTGGTCGACCGCGCCACGGGCCGGGTCTCCTTCGTCGTCTCGACCGAGGGCGGCATGGACATCGAGGCCGTCGCCCACGACACGCCGGAGAAGATCGTCACCGTCGACATCGACCCCGAGGCGGGGGTCACCGAGGCCAATGTGGCCGAGATCAACGGCGCCCTGAAGCTCGAAGGGCCGGCCGCGCAGGACGGCGAGACCCTGTTCCCGACCCTCTACCGGGCCTTCGTCGAGAAGGACATGAGCCTGCTCGAGGTCAACCCGCTGATCGTGATGACCAACGGCCGCCTGCGCGTGCTCGACGCCAAGATGAGCTTCGACGGCAACGCCCTGTTCCGCCACCCGGACATGCTGGCGCTGCGCGACGAAACCGAGGAGGACGCCAAGGAGATCGAGGCCTCCAAGTGGGACCTCGCCTACGTCGCCCTCGACGGCAACATCGGCTGCATGGTCAACGGCGCCGGCCTGGCCATGGCGACGATGGACATCATCAAGCTGTACGGCAAGGAGCCGGCCAACTTCTGCGACGTCGGCGGCGGCGCCTCGAAGGAAAAGGTCGCGGCGGCCTTCAAGATCATCACCGCCGACCCGGCCGTGCAGGGCATCCTGGTCAATATCTTCGGCGGCATCATGCGCTGCGACGTCATCGCCGAGGGCGTGGTGGCCGCGGTCAAGGAAGTCGGCCTCAAGGTGCCGCTGGTGGTCCGTCTCGAGGGCACCAACGTCGAACTGGGCAAGAAGATTCTCAACGAGAGCGGCCTCGCCATCACGGCGGCGGACGACCTCGACGACGCCGCCCAGAAGATCGTCGCGGCGGTCGGCTGAACGCCCGCACCGCATTGCAGACCGACTCCATTCAAGGCTGATCCATGTCCATCCTCGTCGACAAGAACACCAAGGTCATCGTCCAGGGCCTGAACGGCAAGACCGGGACCTTCCATACCGAACAGGCGCTTCGTTACTACGGCACCCAGATGGTCGCCGGGGTGCAC
>JAEYUE010000248.1 GCA_023433655.1 Pseudomonadota bacterium
GCCGCGCGCCTGCAGGAGCGCGCCGAGAGCGGCGGAAGCGAGGCCTTTTCCCAATGAGGAAACCACGCCGCCGGTGATGAACACGTAACGGGCCATGGGAGATCACTCTACCGCCGATTCGGGCGGCGTACTGCGGAGACTATGAGGGCGGGAGCGGAAGGCGGGGATAAGGTCCCCGCCCACGCCTATTGCGCCGGGGCGGGCTCGGCCGGGGCGGGTTGCGCCGCCGACGAGGAGCTCAGGAAGTCGTCGAGAGACGGACCGGCCGGCTGGGCCGGAGCCGGCGTGGCGGCCGGATCGGTCGCCGGCGCGGTCGAGGCGTCGCCGGCGGGCGTGGCCAGGGCGCCGACGGCGTCCCGGTCGACGATCGACTGGTTCGAGCGGCTGATGTTGCCGACGATGGTCAGGCCGATGGCGCAGGCGAAGAAGGCGCCGGCCAGCCACCAGGTGGTCACGGTCAGAAGGTTGCCGGCCCCGCGCGCGGTCATGAAGCCCGACGGCCCGCCGCCCATGCCCAGGGCGCCGCCTTCGGAGCGCTGCAGGAGAATCACGGCCGCAAGGGCGACCGAGATGAGGATCATGACGACGAGGAGAATGGTCTGGAGCATGGCGGCCGATATGTGTGGCGCGACGCCGCGCCGATCAAGCGGCGGCGTCTATCATGGCGGCGGGGCGGGGGCAAACGGCGGGAGAGGCCTTACGCAGCCCGGATGATGCCAAGGAAGTCCGCGGCCTTCAGCGAGGCGCCGCCGACGAGCGCGCCGCCGACCTCGGGGACGGCGAGGATGTCGCGGGCGTTGTCCGGCTTGACCGAGCCGCCGTAGAGGATCGGAGCCGCGGCGCTGGCCAGGCCGAGGCGTTCGATCATGGCGGCCCGCACCGCACGGTGCACCTCCTCGATCTGCTCCAGCGTCGGGGTCAGACCGGTGCCAATGGCCCAGACCGGCTCGTAGGCCACCGCGAAGTCGCGCCCCGCGAGGGCCAGCGGCAGGGAATTCAGCACCTGCCCGCGGACGACCTCTACGGCCCGGCCCGCCTCGCGCTCGGCCAGGGTCTCGCCGACGCAGACAATGGGAGCGAGACCGGCGTTCAGGGCGGCCGTCGCCTTGGCGGCCACGAGGGAATCGGTCTCGCCGTGGCCCTGGCGGCGCTCGGAATGGCCGAGGATGACCAGGCCCGCTCCGGCGTCCTTCAGCATTTCAGCCGAGATGTCGCCGGTGTAGGCCCCTGCCCGCTCGGCGTGGCAGTCCTGCCCGCCGATCTCGAGGGCCGAGCCGCGGGCGGCGGCGGCCATCCGCGCGATGAGGGTGGCCGGGGGGCAGAGGGCGACGCGGCAGCCCGCCGGAGCGGCCTCCAGTTCGGCGCGCAGGCGTTCGACCTCGCCCAGGGCGGCGCCCAGACCGTTCATCTTCCAGTTGCCGGCGACAAACTTCACGGATTGTTTCATGGGGCCCTCTCTAGGCGGAGCCTCGTCGCAAGCCAAGCGGCGAGCGGCCGGATGCGTCGCCATTGTCTTGCCCGAGCGGCCTGTCACCCCCTATAGGCCGAGACGACAGTCGTCGCCGCTCTCCGCCAGGACCGCACGCCCATGATCTCCATCTTCCGCAAATTCGCGAGGTCCCCGTTCGCGATGGGCCTGCTGGTCCTGACCGCGCTGGGCCTGCTGATCACCGGCGGCATCCAGACCGACATCCTGAGCACCCTGCAGGCGCCGAAGGTGGTCTCTGCCGGCGACCGCAGCCTCAGCCCTCTGGAGTTCCGCGCCGAGATGGACCGGCGGCTCGAACAGATCCAGGCCGAACAGCAGCGCGCGATCACCTACGAGGAGCTGCTGGCCCAGGCGCCCCTGGCCGCGATCCTCAAGGGCCGCGCGGACGAGCTCGGCTTCTTCGCCTGGACCTGGAAGGCCGGCATCCGCCCGGGCAATGAACTCGTCCTGCGCCAGATCCGCGCCTTCCCGGTGTTCTTCGATCCGGTGACCAACCAGTTCAGCGAGGCGCTCTACACCTCCAAGCTGGCCGAGCAGAAGATGACCCCGGCCCTGCTGGAGCGCGAACTGCGCAACGACTACGCCCGGGCGCACTACGGGTCGGCGCTGGTCGCCGGTCTGCGCATGCCGCGCGTCTACGGGGCGATGTACGCCAATATGAACCAGCAGACCCGCGACGGCCGCTGGTTCACCCTCACCCAGGCCATGGCCGGAGTCGCCCCGGCGCCGACCGATGCCCAGCTGCGCTCGTTCATGAGTGAGAATGCGGCCCGCCTGCGCCGTCCCGAACTGCGGTCGGGGACCCTGATCATCTTCCTCAACCCGGCCGACCAGAACATCGAGATCAGCGAGGAGCAGATCCGGGCGCGCTACGAATTCCGCAAGGACACCCTGTCGGTTCCCGAGCGGCGCAGCTTCACCACCCTGACCGCGCCGACGCGCGCCGCCGCCGAGCGCATCGCGGCGGCCCTGCGCGCCGGCCAGTCGCCGGCCGCGGTCGGCGAGGCCAACGACCTGCAGCCGGCGAACTACGCCGAGGCGCCGCGCAGCGCGATCGGCGACCCGGCGGTGGCGGCGGCCGTCTTCGGAATGGGCGTCGACCAGGTGTCCGACCCCGTCCAGGCCCGCGTCGGCTTCGTCGTCGCCAAGGTGACCGCCATCCAGCCCGGCCAGGAGATAAGCCTCGAGGCGGCGCGCCCGCAGATCGTCGAGGAGCTGCGCGGCCAGGAAGTGCGCGGGGCGATCTCGCGCCGGGTGGAGGCCTTCGAGACCGCTCGCCGCGAGGGCAAGAGCCTGGAGGACGCGGTCCGCCAGGTCGGGGCCCAGACCGCGCCCATCCCGGCCGTGAGCCGCGAGGGCCGCAACCGCGACGGACAGCAGACCCGCGTGCCGGCCCCGGTCCTCGAGGCCATGTGGAAACTGGCCGAGGGCCGCGCCAGCGAGCCCGCCGCGCTCGGCGGCGGCGACTATTTCGTGGTCCGGGTCGACGACGTCACCCCGGCCGCCATGCCCGGCCTCGACGAGGTCCGCGACCTGGTCACCCAGGCCTGGGCCCAGCGCGAGAATTTCCGCCTGATGTCGACGCGGGCCGACGCGCTGACGGCGCGGCTGCGCGCCGGCGAGGACATCGCCGCGGTGGCGGCCTCGGTCGGCGCCACGGTGACGACCGGCTCCGGCGTCAAGCAAGACCAGGACAGCGCCACCCGGCTGGGCCAGGGGGTGATGGGCGGCCTCTTCAACGGGCGCGTGGGCGCAGTCTTCTCGCAACCCCAGTCCAACGACAGCCTGGTCATCGGCCGCGTCGACAAGGTCACGGCGCCGACCGCCGCCGTGGTGGCCGAGGAGGCGCAGCAGTGGCGGGCCCGTCTGGGCGCGGCCAGCGGCGATCCGCTGTTCGCCGCCTCGGTCACCGCCGCCGCCGAGCGGATGAAGGCGACCTATGACGAGGATCTCGCCCGTCAGGCGCTGGGCGTCGAGGCGACGCCCGCGACGGCGCCGACGGGGCAATGAGTCCCGCCGGCGGCCCTCCGCCGGCCGGCCTCTCCGAGGGTTGGGCCGCCGGCCGGCCGCAGGTCGTTGTTCGCCGCCTGGTGGACGACCTTGAGACGCCGGTCTCGGCCTATCTGAAGGTCGGGCACGGCCGGCCCCACGCCTTCCTGCTGGAGTCGGTCGAGGGCGGCGCGGTCAACGGACGCTATTCGATCATCACGCGCGAGCCGGACGCGGTCTGGCGCTGCCGCGACGGCCGGGCCGAACTGGCGCGCGGCGCGGGGCCCTTCGAACCGGAGGCGGGCGATCCGCTGGCCTCGCTGCGGCGGCTGATCGCCGCCTCGCGGCTGGACCTGCCGGACGACCTGCCGCCGATGGCCGCCGGCCTGTTCGGCGTGTTCGGCTACGACATGGTGCGGCTGCTGGAGCCGTTGGGGCCGGCCAACCCGGACCCGCTGGACCTGCCCGATGCGGTCCTGACCCGGCCCACGCTGGTCGCCATTTTCGATTCGGTGAAGCACGAGATCGTGCTGGTCTCGGCGGCGTATCCTGACAGCGGTCAGGCGGCGGACGAGGCATTCGCGGCCGCGCAGGCCCGGCTGGACGCCTTCGAGGCCGACCTGCGCCGGCCCCTGCCCGCCCTGCCCGAGCCGGTCGAGGCCCCGGCCCCGGCCTTCGCCTCGCCGGTGGACGAGGCCGGCTTCGGCGAGATGGTCGCCCGCGCCAAGGACTACATCGCCGCCGGCGACATCTTCCAGGTGGTGCTGAGCCACCGCTTCGCGGCGGACTGGGACGGCGATCCGTTCGCCTTCTACCGCTCGCTGCGGCGGCGCAACCCGTCGCCCTATCTGTTCTTCCTCGACTTCGGCGACTTCCAGCTGGCCGGGTCGAGCCCGGAGATCCTCGTGCGGCTGAAGGACGGCCGGGTGACCATCCGGCCGCTGGCCGGCACCCGCGCCCGCGGCGAGACGCCCGAGGCCGACCGGGCGCTGGAGGCGGAGCTGCTGGCCGATCCCAAGGAGCGGGCCGAGCACCTGATGCTGCTGGATCTCGGCCGCAACGACGTCGGCCGGGTGTCCGCACCGGGCACCGTCGAGGTCATGGAGAGCTTCAGGGTCGAGCGCTACAGCTCTGTCATGCATATCGTTTCCGAGGTGCAGGGCGACGCCGACCCGAAGCTGGACGCGGTCGACGCCCTGTTGGCCGCCCTGCCCGCCGGGACCCTGTCCGGCGCGCCCAAGGTGCGGGCCATGGAGATCATCGACGAGCTGGAGAGCGAGAAGCGCGGCGTCGGCTACGGCGGCGGGGTGGGCTACATCTCGGCCGGCGGCGAGGCGGACATCTGCATCGTGCTGAGAACCGCCCTGTTCGCCGGCGGACGCATCCATGTCCAGGCCGGCGCGGGCGTGGTCGCCGACAGCGATCCGGCGGCGGAGTACGCGGAGACGCGGGCCAAGGCGCGCGCGCCGATCGGCGCGGCGGAAGACGCCTGGCGCTATCCGTTCGGGAACAGGGGCTGAGCCGCGACCGGCTCCTCGAAGCGGACCCCCGGCCCCAGCACCAGCACCCCCGCCATCAGCACGGCGGCCGTGGCCGCGAGCCCCGCGGCGGCGAGAGCGGCCCACGGGCTGGCGCGTCGCTCGGGCGGAGCCAGCAAACGTCTCGCCTGATCGATGCCGGTGTCGGCCATGGGCGCCCCTCCGCGTCTGCGCCCAGTTCCGCCGATCATGGTTAACGAAGCCTTATCAGCGTGCCGGCTTGGCGCGGCCCGCGGCGCCGCCTAGAAGCGCTGAATGATCCTCGTCGTCGACAACTACGACAGCTTCACCTGGAACCTGGTCCACTATCTCGCGGAGCTGGGCGCCGAGACGCGCGTGGTGCGCAACGACGATCTCACGGCGGCCGAGGCCTGGGCGCTGAAGCCGGAGGCGGTGCTGCTGTCGCCGGGGCCCTGCTCGCCGAACGAGGCGGGAATCTGCCTCGACCTGCTGGCCACCGCGCCCGAGGCCATGCCGATCTTCGGCGTCTGCCTGGGTCACCAGGCCATGGGCCAGGCCTTCGGCGGCGAGGTGATCCGGGCCAAGGCGCTGATGCACGGCAAGACCTCCCCCATCGAGCATGAGGGCAAGGGCGTGTTCCGCGGCCTGCCGTCGCCGTTCACGGCTACCCGCTATCATTCGCTGGCGGTGAGGCGGGAGACCCTGCCGGACGTGCTGGAGGTGACCGCCTGGACCGCCGACGGCGAGATCATGGGCCTGTCGCACCGGACGCGGCCGATCCATGGCGTGCAGTTCCACCCCGAATCGATCGCCACCGAGCACGGCCACGACCTGCTGGCCAACTTCCTCGACCTGGCCGGCGTGCGCCATACGGCGATGGTCTGACGTGGCGGACGGGTTCAAGCCGCTGCTGGCGAAACTGGTCGACGGCCGCGTGCTGTCGGGCGAGGAGGCGCACGCCTTCTTCGCCGCCTGCCTGCGCGGCGAGCCGACCCCGGCCCAAGTCGCCGCCGCCGTCACCGCCCTGCGCATCCGCGGCGAGACGGTGGACGAGATCGTCGCCTTCGCCACCGCCATGCGCGAGGCGGCGCTGAGCCTCGACCATCCGTACGAGGTCGTCGACACCTGCGGCACCGGCGGGGACGGCCAGCACACCTGGAACATCTCCACCGCCACCGCCCTCTTGCTGGCCGGGGCGCGGCTGAAGGTGGCCAAGCACGGCAACCGGGCGATGAGCTCGAAATCCGGCTCGTCCGACGTGCTGGCGGCGCTGGGCGTCAATCTCGCCGCCACCCCGGCCCAGCAGCGCCGCTGCCTCGACGAGGCCGGCATCGCCTTCCTGTTCGCCCCGACCTACCACGGGGCCATGCGCCACGTCGGTCCGGTGCGGGCCGAGATCGGCTTCCGGACCGTGTTCAACCTGCTGGGGCCGCTGTGCAATCCGGCGGGGGCGCGGCGGCAGGTGATGGGCGTCTACGACCCGGCCCTGCTGGAGCCGCTGGCCGAGGTGCTGGGGCGGCTGGGCGCCAGGCGGGCGTGGACGGTTCACGGCCAGGGTCTGGACGAGTTGACCACCACCGGCGTCACCGAGGCGGCCGAGTGGAAGGACGGGGCGGTGCGCCGCTTCACGGTCACCCCCGAGGATGCGGGCCTGCCGCGCGCCGATCTGGCGGACCTGCGGGGCGGCGATCCCGAGGAGAACGCCGCCGCCCTGCGCGACCTGCTGGACGGGGCGCCGGGGGCCTATCGCGACGTGGTGCTGCTCAACGCCGCCGCCGCGCTGGTGGTCGCCGACAAGGCCGCCGACCTGCGCGAGGGCGCGGTCCTGGCGGCGCAGACGATCGATTCGGGCGCGGCCCGCTCCGCCTCGCCCGCCTGATCGAGGTCAGCCACGTGCCGGTCGAGGAGGCCCCGCAATGACGGACGTGCTGGCCCGCATCGCCGCCTACAAGCGCGACGACGTCGCCAGCCGCAAGGCGGCGCTGTCGCAGGACGCGGTCGAGGCGCGCGCCCGCGCGGCGTCGGCCCCGCGCGGCTTCCGCGCCGCGCTGGCGCGCCATGTCGAGGAGATCGGCCGCCCCGCCCTCATCGCCGAGATCAAGAAGGCCAGTCCGTCGAAGGGGCTGATCCGGGAGGATTTCGACCCGCCGGCGCTGGCGAAGGCCTACGAGCGCGGCGGCGCGACCTGCCTGTCGGTGCTGACCGACGGCCCCAGCTTCCAGGGCGACGACGCCTTCCTCGCCGCCGCCCGCGACGCGACCGCCCTGCCCTGCCTGCGCAAGGACTTCCTCGTCGATCCGTGGCAGGTCGCCGAGAGCCGGGCCCTGGGCGCCGACTGCATCCTCATCATCCTCGCCATGGTCGACGACGCCTTGGCCGCCGAGCTGCTGTCCGAGGCCGGGCGGTTCGGGATGGACGCCCTGATCGAGACCCACGACGAGGGCGAGATGGCGCGCGCCTGCCGCCTCGGCGGCGATCTGGTCGGGATCAACAACCGCTCGCTGCGCACCTTCGAGGTCGACCTCGCGACCACCGAGCGGCTGGCCATGCTCAGCCCCGTGAAGGCGCTTCTGGTGGCCGAGAGCGGCATCTTCACGCCCGATGACGTGGAGCGAGTCTCGGCGGCCCACGCCCAGGCCATCCTTGTCGGCGAGAGCCTGATGCGCCAGGCCGACGTGGAGGCGGCGACCCGCACGTTGCTGGCCTGATCAGCCGCGGCTCCGCCGCTGGAGACGGCGCCGGATCAAGCCGGCGAGTAACAGGAGCCCCGCGAGGACGCCGCCGGCGATGGCGGGCAGAACGCTGCCGCCGATGAGCTTCTCCCTCCGCCAGAGCGTTAGCCTGTCCTGCGGCACGAAACCGTCGATGCCAGCGTCGCCCGTGTTACCGGCCCAGACGCCGAAGAGGCTCAAACCGCGGTAGCAACTGTTCCCGGACGGCAGCGTCAGCACCTGCAGCGGCTTCGCCGGTCCCTTGTGGGATCTGAGCACCAGAAAGCGGCCGCCGCGGTCGAAGTCGTGCGGGCCGAGCACCATGCCCTCGTAAGCGAACTCGACGGTTGCGTAGGAGGCCACGGCCCGGTCGCGGGCCTCCTGCGCAGTCGCGGGCGGTGGCGCATATTCGCAAGCCTTCGCCTCGATGGCGGCCGAGGCCGTCAGGAACAGAGCTATGGCCAGGGCGCGGGTCACAGGGAACACTCTCACGAGCAAAGCTCGACGGTAACCGGACCTTAACCGGAACAGCACAGGAACACCTTGTGGACGTTTGCGGTTTGTTCCGCTAGCGTTCCCGTCAACGG
>JAEYUE010000268.1 GCA_023433655.1 Pseudomonadota bacterium
CCCCGACCGCGAGAAGATCGAACGCTTCGGCCTGTCGGAGCGCGAGGTGAACGATTCCGTCGCCGCGGTCATGGGCGGGCGGGTGCTGGGCTACGCCGCCCGCAATGACGAGCGGACGCCGGTCGAGATCGCCGTGCGCCTGCCGCAGTCCTCAAGGGCGTGGACCGGACAGCTCGCCGCCTTGCCGGTGGCGATGACGACGATCGACGGCGGCCGACGGCTGGTCGAACTGGGCGAGGTCGTCGAGGCGCGTCGGGAACTGGCGGGCTGGCCGGTCTACCGCCGGGACGGCCGCGCCGCCGAAATGGTCACCGCCGAACTGGCCGGACAATTCGAGGCGCCGATCTACGGCATCCTCGCGGTCAATGCGGCGATCAAGGACCACGACTGGAAGGGCCTGCCGCAGCCGGAGGTGCGGCTCAACGGCCAGCCCACGGAGGAGAGCGCGCCGACGGTGCTCTGGGACGGCGAATGGGAGATCACCTGGGTCACCTTCCGGGACATGGGCGCGGCCTTCGGGATCGCCCTGCTGGGCATCTACGTCCTGGTGGTCGCCCAGTTCAGGGACTTCCGCCTGCCGCTGGTGATCCTGACGCCGATCCCGCTGACCCTGATCGGGATCGTCATCGGCCATATGCTGTTCCGCGCGCCCTTCACCGCCACCTCGATGATCGGCTTCATCGCCCTGGCGGGGATCATCGTGCGCAACTCCATCCTGCTGGTCGACTTCATCCGCCACGCCCGGACGCCCGGCCGGCCCCTGCGCGAGGTCCTGCTCGAGGCCGGGGCCATCCGCTTCAAGCCGATCCTGCTGACGGCGCTGGCGGCGATGATCGGGGCCGCGGTGATCCTGTTCGACCCGATCTTCCAGGGGCTGGCCATCTCGCTGCTGTTCGGGCTGATTTCCTCGACGATTCTGACGGTGCTGGTGATCCCGGCCATCTATATCGCGTTGAAGGACGACGGCCGGCCGCTGGCCGCGCCCCCGGCGCCCGGAGAGACCCGATGACCGAAACCCTCCCGCATCCCGACCCGGCCGCCCTGGCGGGGCTCGAGGCGCGCGCCGCCCCCGCCGCCCGCCTGATGCGACTCTTCGCCAACGAGCAGCGGCTGATGCTGATGTGCCGGCTCAGCGACGGCGACTGCGCCGTGGGGGATCTGGCCGCCTTCGCCGGCCTCTCCCAGTCGGCCTGTTCGCAGCACCTGGCGAGGCTGAGGGAGGAGGGGGTCATCGCCCCGCGCCGCGAGGCGCAGACCGTCTACTACGGCATCGTCGACCCCGCCGCCGCGCGGGTCATCGACCTGCTGTGCGACATCTATGGCGACACCCCGAACGGAGCTGACCAATGAGCTATTTCCATGCCCGCCGGATCGAGGCCGATTTCGACGCCGTGCTGGAACGCACCCGCGCCGCCCTTCAGCAGCAGGGCTTCGGCGTTCTGACCGAGATCGACGTCCAGGGGACGCTGAAAGCCAAGATCGGCGAGGATTTCCGCCCCTACCGCATCCTCGGCGCCTGCAATCCGCGCATGGCGCACGAGGCGCTGAAGATGGAATCCCACGTCGGGGCCATGCTCCCGTGCAACGTCGTGGTCCAGCAGTTGGACGACGGCGTGGAGGTGTTCGCGATCGACCCGGCCGCCTCGATGCAGGCCATCGACAATCCGGCCTTGCTCGAGCACGCCGCGGCGGTCGGCGACCAGCTGCGGGCGGCGGTCGACGCGATCTGACGCCCTCCGGGGGCTTGATCCAGATCACGCAGGCCGGGGCAACGCTCTGGCACCCTGTCGGCCTCACCGACCGGGACCGCCCCGATGCTTCCGCGCCTCCGACAGCCTGCCGCGCCTGCGCGCCCGGAGACCCCCGAAACGGCCTCCGGCGCCCGGGGACTGTGCTTCCGGGCGCGTGACGTATCGCGCGTCTACGGCAAGGGCGCGGCGGCCGTGCACGCCCTCCGCGGGGTTGATCTCGATCTTCCCGAGGGCGAGATGGTTGTCGTTCTCGGCGCCTCCGGCAGCGGAAAGTCCACCTTTCTCAACATTCTGGGCGGTCTCGACCGGCCCAGTGCGGGCGAGGTGCTGTTCCGCGGGCGCGACATCAGCCGGGCCGACGACCGGCAGCTGACCGAGTACCGCCGGCGCCACGTCGGCTTTGTCTTCCAGTTCTACAACCTGATGCCGAGCCTGACCGCGCGCGAGAACGTGGCGCTGGTCACGGAGATCGCCGAGGCCCCGCTGCGTCCGGAAGAGGCGCTCGCCATGGTCGGCCTCGAGGACCGTCTGGATCACTTCCCGGCCCAGTTGTCCGGCGGCGAGCAGCAGCGGGTGGCGATCGCCCGCGCGGTCGCCAAACAGCCGTCCGTCCTGCTCTGCGACGAGCCGACGGGGGCGCTCGACTCCACGACTGGCGTGCGGGTGCTGGAAGCGCTGGCCACCGTGAACCAACGGCTCGGCGCCACCACCCTGCTGATCACCCACAACGCCGGCATCGCCGACATCGCCGACCGGGTCGTGCTGTTCGCCGACGGTCGCGTCCGCGAGGTGCGCGAGAACCGGCGCAAGCGCGACCCCCGGGAGATCTCCTGGTGACCGCCATGCCAGCCTGGCTGGGGGCGCTCGACCGCAAGCTGCTGCGGGACCTCTGGCGCATGCGCTTTCAGGCCCTGGCGATCGCCCTGGTGGTCGCCGGCGGGGTGGCGGTCCATCTCCTGTCGGCCGGCATGTTGAGCTCCCTCCAAGAAACCCGCCGCGCCTACTATGACCGGTATCTGTTCGCCGATGTCTGGGCCCCGACGGTTCGGGCGCCCCGGCGGCTTATCGCCGACCTTCGCGCGGTGGAAGGCGTCCAGGCGGTCGAGACCCGTCTCAGGGCGCCGGTCCTGTTCTCGATCCGGGGGATGAGCGCGCCCGCCTCCGGAGAGGTGCTGTCGCTACCGGACCAGGGCGAGGCGACCGTCAACCGGCTGCATCTGGTGCGGGGTCGTTTCCCGGTCGCCGGCCGGTCGGATCAGGCGGTGGTCCTCAAGGCTTTCGCCGACGCACACCGGCTGGAGCCGGGCGTCCGGCTGCCGGTCACCCTCTATGGCGGCCGGAAGGAACTGCAGATCGTCGGCATCGTGCTGTCGCCGGAGCATGTCTACGCCATCGGGCAGGGCCAGTTCGTTCCCGACGACCGCCTGTTCGGGGTGCTGTGGATGCGCCGCAGCGCCCTGGGGCCGGCGATCGACCAGGACGAGGCGTTCAACGAGGCGGTGGCGCGCCTGTCGCGGGACGCCTCGGAGGCGGCTGTGATCGACGCGTTCGACCGCCTGCTGGAGCCGTTCGGCGCACCCGGCGCCTACGGTCGCGCGGACCATGTTTCGGACGCCTTCGTGTCGAGCGAGATCGACCAGCTCGCCACCATGGGGCGGGTTCTGCCGCCGGTCTTTCTCCTGGTCGCGGCCTGCCTGGTCAACGTCGTGGTCTCGCGCACGATCACCGTCCAGCGCGCCGGCATCGGACTGCTGAAGGCCTTCGGCTATCGCGAGCGCGACATCGTCGGCCACTACCTCAAGCTGGTCGCCATGATCGCCGCCGCCGGCGTGCTGATCGGGGGCGCGGCGGGCGTCTGGTTGGGCCGGTCGATGGCGGAAATCTACGTCCAATACTACCGCTTCCCCTTCCTGCTGTTCCAGGCGAATCCGGCGGACTACGCCGTCGTCGTCGGCGTGGCGCTGGCGGCGGTGATGGGCGGGGCGGCCCTGGCCGTCCGCCGGGCCGTGTCCCTGAACCCGGCCGAGGCCATGATCCCGTCGGCGCCGCCCGACTATTCCCGGGCCGCGGCGGGCTGGATCACCCGCCTGGGCGTCATCGACCCGCCGTCGCGGATGATCCTGCGCCAGATCGTCCGCTGGCCGTGGAGGGCGGGCCTGACCACGGCCGGGGTCGCGGCGTCCGGCGCGCTGCTGGTCGCTACCCTGTCGATGATGGACGGGATGGAGGTGATGATCCAATCCAGCTTCGACGTCGCCAATCCGTACGACGTGTCGGTGACCTTCGCCGAGCCGAGATCGCGCGCGGCCCTGTTCAGCCTGGCGAGGCAGGACGGCGTGCTGGCGGCCGAGCCGTTCCGCGTGGTTCCGGTGCGCCTGCGCCATGATGCGCGAGAGAAGCGGGCGGCGATCACCGGCGCGCCGCTGGACGGGACGCTGTCGCGCCTGGTCGATGATCGCAACCGCTCCGTCTCGCCCCATCCGGGGGGCCTGGCGCTCTCCGCCGACCTGGCGGCGGCCCTCGGCGTCGAGCCCGGGGACACCGTCGAGGCCGAGGTGACCGAGGGCCGCCGGCCGACCCTCCGGCTGCCGGTCGCCACGGTCGCGACCAGCTACGTCGGCTCCGCGGCGAGGATGGGGATCGAGGATCTGAACCGCGCGCTCGGCGAGGGGCCGCAGGTGTCCGGCGCATGGCTGAGGGTCGACCGCGACCGCACCCCGGGCCTCTACGCGCGCCTGAAGGAAACGCCCTCGGTCGCCGGCGTCGGACTGCAGGCCGAGGCCGTGGAGCGCCTGCGCATCCTGTTCGACGAGAACATAGGCCGGTCCATCCTGACCTTCTTCCTGTTCGCCGGCCTGATCGCCGCGGGGGTGGTCTACAACACCGTGCGCATCTCCTTCGCCGAACGCCGGCGGGAGCTGGCCTCGCTGCGGGTGCTGGGCTTCACGCGCGGGGAGGTTTCGTACATCCTGCTGGGCGAGGCGGCCCTCCTGACGCTTGTGGCCCTGCCGTTGGGGGCGGCGGCCGGCGTCAGCCTGGCCTGGTACCTGTCCCGGGCCATGAGTTCGGAGCTGTTCAGACTGCCGTTCGCGATCTTCCCGGCCAGCTTCGGCATGGCCGGCGCCCTGGTGCTGGCCGTGACCGCCGGGTCCAGCCTGCTGGTGCGGCTGCAGATCGACCGGCTCGACCTCGCCGAAGCGCTGAAGACGGGGGAGTAGGGCATGAAGGGCGGAAGGTTGAGCCTGAACTTCAGGACGCTGTTCTGGTCGGCCACGGTCGTCGTGCTGGCGGCGCTGCTGGTGTTCGCCTTCCGGCCCCGACCGGTGATGGTCGACCTCGCGAGCGTCAGCCGCGGTCCGCTGACGGTCGCCGTGCGGGACGAGGCGCGGACCCGCGTGCGTGAAATCTATGTCGTCTCCTCGCCCGTCGCGGGCCGCGTGCTGCGCATGGGCAACCGGGCGGGCGAGCGGGTCGAGGCGGGCGCGGTGGTGGCGATGGTCCAGCCAGCGCCCCCGACGCTCGTGGACGAACGCACCCGACGGGAGATCCAGGCGGGCGTGGTCGCCGCCGAGGCCGCCCTGCGGCTGGCGCGGTCGGAGCGCGACCGCGCCGATGCGCAACTGGCC
>JAEYUE010000271.1 GCA_023433655.1 Pseudomonadota bacterium
CCCAGGACGCCACCCCGCTGACCCTCGGCCAGGAGTTCTCGGGCTATGCGACCCAGGTGGCCAACGGCATCGAGCGCATCGAACAGACCCTGCCCAAGCTGATGGAGCTGGCCCAGGGCGGCACGGCGGTCGGCACCGGCCTGAACGCCCCGGTCGGCTTCGCCGAACAGGTGGCCGAGCGGATCGCCGCCATCACCGGCCTGCCCTTCACCACCGCCCCGAACAAGTTCGAGGCGCTGGCGGCGCACGACGCCATGGTGTTCAGCCACGGGGCGATCAACACGGTCGCGGCCAGCCTGTTCAAGATCGCCAACGACATCCGCTTCCTCGGCTCGGGGCCGCGCGCCGGCCTCGGCGAACTGGCCCTGCCGGAGAACGAGCCGGGCAGCTCGATCATGCCGGGCAAGGTCAATCCGACCCAGTCCGAGGCCCTGACCCAGGTCTGCGTGCAGGTGTTCGGCAACCACGCGGCCCTGACCTTCGCCGGCTCGCAGGGGCATTTCGAGCTCAATGTCTACAACCCGGTGATGGCCTACAACTTCCTGCAGTCGGTGCGGCTGCTGGCCGACGCGGCGATCAGCTTCACCGACAACTGCGTGGTCGGCATCGAGCCGCGCGAGGATAACATCCGGCGGGGCCTCGAGAACTCGCTGATGCTGGTCACGGCGCTGAACGGCAAGCTGGGCTACGACGCCTGCGCGAAGATCGCCAAGACGGCCCACAAGAACGGGACGACCCTGCGCGAGGAGGCCGTCGGCGGCGGCTATCTGACCAACGAGGAGTTCGACGAGTGGGTGCGGCCGGAGAAGATGATCTCGCCGCAGTAGGGCGGGGCGGCAGGCAGATCCGGCCGTCGAGGACGTCCCGCGCTATTTCTCCGTCCAGCGCGCCTTCGCCTCGTCCTTCGTCACGTTGAGATGGACGTGGGCGTCGACGTGATCGATCCAGCTGATCGGGATCAGGTGGTGTTTGAAGCCCGAGCCGAGATCCAGCTTGGCCAGTTCGATCTGGTCCTCGTGGACATGATCGACCCGGCCGACATGCTCGCCGTCGGAGCCGACGACTTCGAGGCTTTCGCGGAGGAGGGAGAGGTCTACCATGGGGGCTCCTGACGTTTCGACGCCGGGAGAACCGCCGGCCGCGGGCCGGGTTGCATAGCGGAGGCGTCATGGGCGAGGTCGTCAATCTGAACCGGGCCCGCAAGGAACGGGGGAAGGCGGAGAAGAAGGCCGCCGCCGCCGTCAATCGCGCCGCACACGGCCGGTCGAAGGCCGACCGGACGAAGACAGACAACGGGCGGAAGCGCGCCGAGAGGCTGCTGGACGGCGCCAAGCGGGAGGACTGAGGGATGGGCGACATGCCCCGCAACCGTCACGGCCTGATCCCGATGCTGGTGGCCATCCGCGTGACCGCCGAACGGCGGCGGCGCGAGGCCGAGAAGCAGGCGGCCGCCGGCAAGGCCGACGGGGATAGCCCCGAGCCGACGAAGAAGAAGCGCGGCTGGTTCGGCTAGGCGGCCGAGACCTTGGGGGCGCGGATCAGCAGGACCTGTCCTGCCAGGACAAGGGCCAGGCCGGCGAGCGCCGTCCAGCCGAAGCGGGCGTCCTCGAACAGGACCGAAACCAGCATGGCGATCGGCGGCGTCAGGGCCGAGATGTAGCTGGCCAGGGCGTAGCCGCGCGGGCGGGCGATGGTGAAATAGACGGCGAAGGCGATCACCGAGCCGAACACCGACAGGTAGAGCAACGAGCCGAGGTAGGTCAGGCTGGGCTCGATCGACCACTCCACCCCGGTGGCGAGGCCGTAGAGCGCCAGCAGCCCGGTCCCCCAGGCCATGGCCCAGGCGGTGGACGGGATGACCGCCGAGCCGGCGTTCTGGCCGCGCCAGGCGAAATAGTTGCCGAAGGCCGAGGCGACCACGGCGGTGAGGGCGAAGCCGACGCCGGCGAGGCTGGCGGCGTCGAGGCCGGCGCCGAGCACTTCGGAGCCTGACAGGACGGCGACGCCGACGACGCCCAGGGCGGCCCCGCCCCAGGAGGCCAGCGCCGCCTTCTGCCGCGCCGCGACGCGGAACAGGATCAGGTTGAGGAAGGCCAGGGCGGCGAAGATCACCGCCACCACCGCGGAGGCGATGCGCCCCTCGGCGGCGTAGGTGAAGCTGTAGCTGATCGAGAAGGCGAACACCCCCTGCCCTGCGGCCGCGAGATGCTGGTTCAGCGTCAGCTTCAGGGAGCGGCGGGTGACGAGGCAGCCGGCGAACAGCAGGACGGCGGCGAGGCCGAAGCGCCAGACGATCGAGGCCAGCGGCGCCACGGTCCCGAGCTGCAGGGTGATGGCGTACCAGGTCGTGCCCCAGATCAGGGCGCACAGGCCGACGCCGCCGATCGCCCACAGGGTGGCGCGCGACAGGCCGGCGGGCGGCGGGGCGAGAGACTCAGAGGGCGCGCTCATGATCGCCAAGTGGAGCAGCCCCGGTCCGCACGCAAGCCGAGGAATCCGGGCGGTGTCACAAGCCGCCCTTATGACGTCCGGAAGCCGCGCTCAGCCTCGCAGGCGGAGCGCCGCCCGGGCCTCGACGGGGACGCGCTCGTAGAGGGTCGGGGGCCGGACGTTGAGGCGGGCGCGGGCCTGGTCGAGCGGCTCGGCGAACAGGGCCTCGTAGTCGAGGGCTGGGAGCCAGCGGGCGGCCCGGCCGTGACGCCAGGCCTGCAGCACGGCGCGGCGTGCGGGGATGGACGGGTTCTCGCGGCGAATCTCGCGGGCGGCGCCCCAGCCGATGAAGGCGAAGCCGAAATTGCCGGTCTGGGCGTAGGAGAAGGCGACCACGCAGGCCTCGCCGAGGGCGTCGGTCTGGTAGCCGGTCAGCACGTGCCAGACGTCGTGGAGATCGCGCAGTCGGCGGGAGTACCAGAGCACCGGGTGGGGGGCGTCGGCGAGCGGCGCGACCTTGCGGGATTCCTCGGCCAGGCCTTCGGCGGTGAAGCCGCGCGCTTCGCGGAAGTCGCGGTAGGCGGCGCCGACCGTGCCGGGGCCGAACCGGGCCAGCCAGGCAGGGTCGTCGAGGCGGTGGGCCAGCTCCTCGCGCAGGAAGGCCTGGCGGCCGCCCTCCATGGTGGTGAGCAGGCGATCGTAGCCGCGGGCGATCGAGCGGCCCGAAAGGGCGCGCATGATCTCGAACACCTGGGCGGTGTCCTCCTTGTCACGGACCAGGCGGCCGAAGGCGCGCAGGGCGATCAGCGGCTCGAGCCGCTGGGGCCGGAAGGGTTCGGAGGCGGCGAAATCTGCGGCGGCGGTCATGCGGCGGTCCTGCTTCCCCGGTCGCAACATAGCCGGAACAGGGGCTCAGGTGAACGGCGATCATCAATGGCGACGGCTCGCGGGACGGGCCAGGTCCGGTTAGGCTGGCGACATGCTCAGGAAACGCTCCATCTCCCTGTCCGGCCACGCCACCTCGGTGGCGCTGGAGCCCGAATTCTGGGCCGTGCTGGACCGGATCGCGGCCGAGGCCGGACTGAGTCAGGCCGGGCTGATGAAGCGGGTGGACGAGCGCCGGGGTCGGACCCCGCTGGCCTCAGCCTGCCGGTTGCTGGCCCTGGCCTGGGCCGGCGGAGACCGGTCATTCGCCGAACAGGAGTCGACCGATTGACAGCGGCCAAGGTTGGCGCATCCTCCGCGGAGGAGAGCGCACCATGGCCGACAACCGACTGATCCCCGCCGCCGTCTTCGGCGGCATTCTGGCGCTGGGGCTGATCGGCGGGGGCGCCCTGATCGGGCAGGGCGTAGTCAATGCGCGCATCGGCGACCGGTCGGTGACCGTACGCGGCCTGTCAGAGCGCGACGTTCAGGCCGACCTCGCCGTACTGCCGCTGCGCTTCACCGCGTCGGGCGAGGTCTTGTCCGAGGTGCAGGCGCGGATTGACGCCGACCTCGCCGTAGTGCGCCGGTTCCTGACGGCCCAGGGCTATCCCGCCGATACGGTCAGCCTCGGCCGGCTCGAGGTGGCGGACCGGCGCTCGCGTGAATACGCCAGCCAGGACGGCGGCCCGCGCTTCATCCTCGCCCAGACCGTGGTGGTGCGAACCACCGACGTCGCCCGGGTGCAGGCGACCACGCGGGCCCTGAACGATCTGGTTCGCCAGGGCGTGGTGCTGCAGGACTTCGCCGGGCCGTCCTACATCTTCACCCGGCTGAATGACGTGCGGCCGGCGATGATCGCCGAGGCCACGGCCTCGGCGCGGACCGGGGCGGCCCAGTTCGCGGAGGACTCCGGGGCTCCGCTGGGCCCCATCCAGCGGGCCACCCAGGGCTCGTTCGAAATCCTGCCGCGCGAGGGCTATGGCGACGCCGGCCAGTCTCCGGACCAGAGGGTCCGGGTCGTGACCACCATCACCTACCGCCTGAAGTAGCCGCTCAGTTCGCCGGCGCCGGCGACGGATCGGGCACCGACGGCGGCTCGATGGCCGGAACCTCGGGCAGCTCGGGCATCTTGGGCGCCTCGGGCAGTTCAGGGGCCGGGAGATCGACGTCGAGATCGACCTTGGTGCTGTCGCCGGCCGGGTTCAGACCGCCATTGCTGAAGACGACGATGGCGATGATGACCAGCACCACGAGCAGACCGCCGACGAGGAATCCGATCCAGCCGGAACCGCCGCGGTCGGCCGGCGCAGGATTGTTGATGGTGGTGTGATGCACGACCTCGGGGCGATCGTCGCGCGACGGCGGAACGTTGGGATCGGTCATGGATCAGCCTCCCGTCCCGGGAACCGACGGCGCCGAGACCTCGGGCACGTCCACGTTCACGTCGATCTGCTTCGTTTCCGGCGCTCCGCCCCGCGCGAAGACGAACCAGGCCACGATGGCCAGAACCACCACGACCGCCCCCACGATGAAGGCCAGCCCGGTGTTGCCGCTCCCGCCGCCGGTGTTGTTGATGTTGTCCGCCATCGGCTTCCCTTCCTGCAAACCTGTGCCGGCAACGGAACGATGGTCAGGCTTCACGGTTCCCCGGCGCATCTCGTCCGGATGGCGCTGACATCGGCGGCCGTGCCCCTTAAGTTCTCGCAATGAGTCTGCCCGAAGTCCCCTCCCCGCGCATCTCCGATCTGGCCCGCGCCCGCGGCCCCGAGGGCGCGCCCGACTATCTGGCCGGCCTCAATCCCGAGCAGCGGCTGGCGGTGGAGACGACGGAGGGGCCAGTGCTGGTGCTGGCCGGGGCAGGCACGGGCAAGACAAGGGTGCTGACCACCCGGCTGGCCCACATCCTCGCCACCGGCAAGGCGCGGCCGTGGGAGCTGCTGGCCGTCACCTTCACCAACAAGGCGGCGCGCGAGATGCGCGAGCGGATAACCCACCTGATCGGGCCGTCGGCCGAGGGGTTGCGGTGGCTGGGGACCTTCCACTCGGTGGCGGCGCAGATCCTCAGGCGGCACGCCGAACTGGTCGGGTTGAAGTCGACCTTCACCATCCTCGACACCGACGATCAGGAGCGCGTCTGCAAGCAGCTGATCGAGGCCGCCAACCTCGACCCGAAGCGGTGGACGCCGCGCTCGCTGTCCGGGCTGATCGACCACTGGAAGAACCGCGGCTGGACGCCGGAGAAGCTGCCGTCGAGTGAGGACTTCGCCAACGGCAAGGGGCAGAGCCTGTACGCCGCCTATCAGGCGCGGCTGATCGGGCTGAACGCCTGCGACTTCGGCGACCTCCTGCTGCACAACATCACCATCCTGTCAAAACACACGGATATCGCTGAGGAATACCGCCGGCGCTTTCGCTACATCCTGGTCGACGAATACCAGGACACCAACGTGGCCCAGTACCTGTGGCTGCGGCTGCTGACCTCCTCGACGGGCAATGTCTGCTGCGTCGGCGACGACGATCAGTCGATCTACGGCTGGCGCGGGGCGGAGGTGGACAACATCCTGCGCTTCGAGCGCGACTTCCCCGGCGCGAAGGTGATCCGGCTGGAGCGCAACTACCGCTCGACCCACCACATCCTCGGGGCCGCCTCGGGCCTGATCAGCGCCAACCGCG
>JAEYUE010000276.1 GCA_023433655.1 Pseudomonadota bacterium
AGGTGCTGGACGGCGGCCTCCCCGCCTGGCGCGCCGCCGGCCTGCCGATCGACAGCGGCCCGGCGCCCGAACCGCCGCCGGCGACCTTCCACGCCCGCCCCGACCGCACGGCCGTGGCCTCGCTCGACGACGTCCGCCGGGCGCTCGCGGCGGGAGGGCAGGTGCTGGACGCCCGCCCGGCCGCCCGCTTCCGCGGCGAGGCCGCCGAGCCGCGCCCCGGCCTTCGCCCCGGCCATATGCCCGGGGCCCGCAACCTGCCGTTCCCTGAAGTGCTGGACGCGGAGGGTCGCCTCAAGGACGCGGCGAACCTGCGCGCCGCCTTCGCCTCGGCCGGCATCGACCTCGACCGCCCGGTGACCACCACCTGCGGCTCCGGCGTCACCGCCGCCATCCTCGGCCTCGGCCTCGCCGCCCTCGACCGCCCCTTCCGCCTCTACGACGGCAGCTGGGCCGAATGGGGCGGACGCGCCGACACCCCGGTGGAGACGGGCTAGGACGCCGGCGGCGCCACCGGCTCGACCGCGTCGGGAGGCACGATCTCGTCGCTCTCGCCGCGCGACACCACGGTCGCCGCCACCAGGTCGCCGGTGACGTTCAGCGTGGTCCGGCACATGTCGAGGAAGCGGTCGACGCCGAGGATCAGGCCGATGCCCTCGGCCGGCACGTTCACCATGGTCAGGATCAGGGCGATGACCGGCAGCGAGCCGGCCGGCACCCCGGCCGTGCCGATGCCGCCGAGGATGCAGACCAGCATCACCACCAGCTGCTGCGGCAGGCTGAGGTCGACGCCGAAGAACTGGGCGAGGAACAGGACCGTCACCCCCTCGAACAGGGCGGTGCCGTTCTGGTTGGCGGTCGCCCCGACCGTCAGCACGAAGCGCGAGATGCGCTTGGGCAGCTTCAGCTTCTCCTCGGCCGCCTTCATGGCGATCGGCAGGGTGGCGTTGGACGAGGCGGTCGAGAAGGCGACCACGAACGGCTCGCGCACCCCGTTGAAGAAGCGCACCGGGTTCATGCCGCCAAAGATCCAGACCAGCAGCGGATAGACCACGAACATGTGGATCGCCATCGCCCCCACGGCCACGGCGGCATAGGCGCCCAGCCGCACCAGCAGCTCCCAGCCGAACACCGCGGCCAGGTTGAACATCAGGGCCGCGATGGCGATCGGGGCCAGTTTGATGACGAGGTTGATGAGCTTCATCATCACCTCGAACAGGCCCTGCAGCGTTTCCTGCAGACGGTCGGTCGAGGGCGACTTGGCCATCACCATGCCGATCCCGAAGATCAGGGCGAAGACCATCACCGGCAGGATCTGGTTCTCCGACGCCGCGGTGACGACGTTGGACGGGATCATGTCTAGGAAGAACTGGCCGGCCTCGATGCTCTTCGGCGCATTGCCGACGATCGAGGAGGCGCCTTCGGCCCCCTGGGCCAGCAGCTGCGCCGCCAGCTCCCGGTCGACCCCCGCGCCGGGCTGGAACAGGTTGACCATGCCCAGGCCGATGGCCACCGCGATGGCCGAGACCATGATGGTGAACAGCAGGGTCTTGTAGCCGACCCGGCCGAGGGACTTGAGATCCCCCATCTCGGCCACGCCCACGGCGAGCGCCGCGAACAGCAGCGGCAGCACCAGCATGAACAGCAGGCGCAGGAAGATCTGGCCGACGGCGACGACGATATCCATCACCGCCGGGATCACCACCTGGCCGGTCAGGTTGACGTACAGCCCGCCCCCCAGGCCGACCACGAAACCGAGCAGCATCCACAGATAGAGCGGAATCCCGCCGCGTTTGGTCGTGTCCATTGGTCCCCCCGGGCTGTCCGGCAGCCTCGTTATCGGATGGGCAGAGCGTAGATCAACCCGCCCGGCCGAGCGTTCCATTGTGCGTTAAGCCCGCGCGCAAGGTCGAGGGCGGAATCCGGTCCGAGATTGCGCGCGAAGATTTCTCCATAGTTGCCCGAGGCTTCGATCGCTCTCTTCGCCCAGTCCCGCGACAGGCCCATGGACGATCCAAGCTCCCCCTCGGCGCCCAGCAGGCGGCGAATCTGCGGATCGCGCGATTCCGTCGCCAGCCGTTCGGCGTTGTCGGCCGTGACGCCCAGCTCCTCGGCCAGCACGAGGGCGTTCAGCGTCCAGCGCACGATGGAGGTCCAGGATTCGTCGCCGCGCTTCACGACCGGGCCGAGCGGCTCCTTGGAGATCACGTCCGGCAGGATGGCGTGCTGCTCGGGATTGGGCAGCAGGGTCCGCGCCGCCGCGAGGGCCGAGATGTCGGCGCTGAAGGCGTCGCAGTCCTCACGCGCATAGGCGCTGCGCGCCGCCTCCTCATTGGCCACGACCACGGGCCGGTACTCGATGCCGCGGGCGCGGAAGAAGTCGGCGACGTTCAGCTCGGAGGTCGTCTCCCGCTGCACGCACACCCGCGCCCCGTTCAGCTCCTGGGCGCTGGCGAGGTCGAGCGCACGGCGGACCAGGAAGCCCTGGCCGTCGTAGTAGTTGACTCCGGCGAAGCGGACGCCTTCGGAGATCTCGCGCGACATCGTCCACGACGTCGCCCGCCACAGCACGTCGACGCGGCCGCCGCGCAGGGCGTCGAAGCGCTGGCTCGAGGTCAGGGGCACGAAACGCACCGCGTCCGCATTGCCCAGCACCGCGGCCGCCAGGGCCCGGCAGAAGTCGGCGTCGAAGCCCCGCCACTGGCCGCGGTTGTCGGTATAGGCGAAGCCGACCAGCCCCTCGTGCACGCCGCAGTTCAGCCGCCCGCGGCGCTTGACGGCGTTGAGGGTCGGGCTGGCGAACTCGGGGGCCTCGGTCGCCGCCACGACGGTGGCCGGCTCGGCCCCGGTCGAGGGCTCCCGGTCGCCGCACGCCGCCGCCGCGAGGCACAGACCGGCCATCACGCCCGCCGCCGCCGTCCGCCGCCCCGCCTGTGTCCGCATTCGCGCCTCGTCGATCCAGACCTTGCGCCCCCGCCTGTTTAGAGGCCTTTGGAGCCTGAACCGCAACCCTCGAACGGCCGCGCCATGACCGATCCGTCCGACCGTAGCCCGCGCACCCGGCTGATCGCGCCCGCCACCCGTCGCGGCGCCGGCCGCCGGCCCGTCAGCCCGCCGGTCGAGCGCGCCTCGACCCTGCTCAACGACGACCCCGCCGCCATGCGCGACGAAGCCGCCGGTCCGGTCTACGGCATCGAGGACCTGTCCGCCGCCCGCGAACTGCGCGCGGCCCTCGCCGACCTGGAGGGCGCGACCGACGCCTGGCTGGTCCCCTCGGGACTGGCGGCCGTCACCGTGCCGCTCACGGCCCTGCTCCGGCCCGGCGACGAGGTGCTGGCCACCGACGCCCTCTACGGCCCCACCCGCCGCTTCCTGAACCGCCACCTGAAGCCGCGCGGCGTGACCGCCTCCTTCCACGCCCCCGGCGCCTCGACCGCCGACCTCCTCGCCGCGATGACCGGCCGCACCCGCCTGCTGCTGATCGAGTCGCCGGGCTCCCTGACCTTCGACATGGTCGACGTCCCCGCCCTCGCCGCCGCCTGCCGCGCGCGCGGCGTGCTGACGGTCATGGACAACACCTGGGCCGCCGGCCTCGCCTTCCGCCCGCTGGCGCACGGCGTCGACGTCAGCGTCCAGGCGGTGACCAAGTACGTCGGCGGCCACTCCGACCTGCTGATGGGCGCCATCGCCGTCGCCGATCCCGCCGTCGCCCGCCCGATCGACCAGACCATCGAGGACCTCGGCTGGCGCGTCTCGCCGGACGACGCCTGGCTGGCCCTGCGCGGCTTGCGCACCCTGCCGCTGCGCTACGCCGAACAGGCCCGCTCGGCCCTGACGGCCGCCGAATGGCTCCAGCGCCGCCCCGAGGTGGCTCGCATCCTTCATCCCGGGCTGCCCGATCATTCCGGCCATGACCTCTGGCGCCGCGACTATTCCGGCGCGGCCTCGATCTTCGGCCTCGTCATGAACGGCGGCTCCGAAGCCGCCGCCCACGCCCTGATGGCGGCGCTCGAGCTTTTCGGCCTCGGCTATTCCTGGGGCGGCTTCGAAAGCCTGATCACCCACGAGACCGGCCAGCTCGCCTTCCGGAACTCGCTCCCGGCGCTGGAGGGCGAGCTCCTCCGCCTGCACATCGGCCTCGAGGATCCCGACGACCTCATCGCCGACCTCGAGCGCGGCCTCGCCGCCTGGTCCGCCGTCAGCCGCTGAGCTTCGCCCGCGCCGCCTTCAACCTGTCCTTCAGCCCCTCCCGCGCCTTGCGCTGCCGCTTGGCCAGCGCCGCCGCCTGCCGTTCCAGCGCCTCGCGCTCGGCCTCCAGCGTCGCCGTCTCGTCGCCCTGGGCCTTGTCCAGCGCCGCCAGCTCCGCCTCCAGCGCCTCGACCCGCGCCCGCGCCTTGGCGTCGGATTTCGGCCGCTCCGGTCTGGCCTTCGCCTTTGGCGCCCGTGTCTTCTCCACCTTGCCGATGTCGACCGACAGGCCGCGCTCGATCAGCTCGCCCGGCGCGGCCAGCGCCGCCGCCTTGTCCGGCCCCACGTCGATCTCGCGCGCCGAGCCGTCCTTGAACAGGTCGCGCTTCACGCCCCAGGCCTGCAGGGCCTTCGCGCGCGACGGCGCCGCCACCGTCCACGAATGGAAGCCGTCGGAATAGCAGAACACCTTCAGCTTCCGCGCCATGGCCTACTCCAGCTCGATCCACACGGGCGCATGGTCGCTGGCCTTCTCCCGCCCGCGCACGGCCCGGTCGACGCCGGCGTCCTTCAGCCGCTCCGCCGCCGGCGGGCTGAGCAGCAGATGGTCGATGCGCAGCCCCGCGTCGCGCTCCCACGCCTGCCGGAAATACTGCCAGAAGGTCCACGGCGGCGGGTCGTTCGGGAACCGCTCCCGCAGCGCGTCAGTCCAGCCCTGGTCCAGCAGCCGCGCGAACGCCGCCCGGCTCTCCGGCTGCAGCAGGGCGTCCTTCTTCCACGAGCGGCTGTTGTAGATGTCGGCCTCGGTCGGCACGACGTTGTAGTCGCCCGCCAGCACCACCGGCGCCCCCGTCTCCAGCAGCGACGCTGCATGGGCGTTCAGCCGCTCCATCCACGCCAGCTTGTAGTCGAACTTCGGCCCCGGCTGCGGATTGCCGTTGGGCAGGTACAGCGACGCGATCAGCACCCCATCGACCGCCGCCTCCAGATAGCGGCTCTGCGCGTCGGACGGCCCGCCCGGCAGCTCCCGCCGCGTCACCACGGGCTCCGCCTCCCGCGTCAGTATGGCCACCCCGTTCCAGCGGTGCTCGCCCTTCCAGACCGCGTGGTAGCCCAGAGCCCGGATCGCCTCGGCCGGAAACTGCGCATCGGTGGCCTTCAGCTCCTGCAGGCAGCACACATCCGGCCGCGCCTCTTCCAGCCACTGCAGCAGGTTCGGCAGCCGGGTGTTGATCCCGTTGATGTTGAAGGTGGCGATCTTCACCGCCCTTCAACGGCCCCGCTCGCCCCGCGGTTGCCGCGGCCCGGGAGAATGGCGCGCCCTGCAGGATTCGAACCTGCGACCGTCCGCTTAGAAGGCGGGTGCTCTATCCAGCTGAGCTAAGGGCGCCTGGCCAAGGCAAGTAGCGCGCGGCGCCGACGGTGCAAACCCGTGGTTCAAGCAGCGGGCGCCCGCGGCGCGCGCGTCAGCCGCCCCCTCACCAGGTCAGTGCGTCCAGGGGACCTTGCGGTTCGGCGCGAAATTGTCGGCGTAGGCCTTGAGGATCACCGGCGTGTCCTGGGCCTCGTGCAGGCGGAACGGGATGCCGTAGCGCTCGGCGTAGGCGACCGCCTCCTCCTGCGAGTCGAACTCCAGCCGCACCTGGCCGTTCATGTCGGCCGAACTGGTCCAGCCCATCAGCGGGTCGATGGTCCGCGCCGAGGCCGGCTCGAACTCCAGCCGCCAGCGCCGGCTGTTGGCCTTGCCCGACTGCATGGCGGTCTTGGCGGGGCGGTAGATGCGGGCGAGCA
>JAEYUE010000280.1 GCA_023433655.1 Pseudomonadota bacterium
CCTGGCGGATCATGACGTAGGTCTGGCCGTCGATCTTGTCGGCGATCTTCTGCGCCTCGGCCTTGTTCTTCTCGTTGCGCGCCTCGATGGCGGCGCGCTCGACTTCGAAGGCCTTCAGGTTGGCGGACGTGGCCCGGCGGGCCTTGTCGCGCGGCAGAAGGAAGTTGCGGGCGAAGCCGTCCTTGACGGACACGACGTCGCCGATGGCGCCGAGGTTCTCGACGCGTTCAAGCAGAACGACCTTCATCTTACTTCACCACATAGGGCAGGAGGGCCAGATAGCGGGCGCGCTTGATGGCCTTGGCCAGTTCGCGCTGCTTCTTCTGGGAGACGGCCGTGATGCGCGACGGGACGATCTTGCCGCGCTCGCTGATGTAGCGTTGCAGCAGCTTGACGTCCTTGTAGTCGATCTTCGGAGCGTTGGCGCCGGAGAACGGGCACACCTTGCGGCGACGGTAGAACGGACGGCGGGCCGGGCCGGAGCCGGCCGGCGCGCCCGGGACGGGGGCAGTCGTATCGGTCATGTTCCGGATTCCTTATTCGGCTTCGGCGGCGTCGTCGCGCGGGGCGCGTTCGCGCTCGCGCTCACGCTCGCGTTCGCGGCGGGCCAGCAGGGGCGACAGTTCGAGGTCGAGTTCCTCGACGCGGACGGTCAGCCAGCGCAGCACGTCCTCGTTGATCGACAGCTGACGCTCGACCTCGGCCATGGCGGCCGGGGGGCAGTCGACGGCGAGGAGCGAATAGTGCGCCTTGCGGTTCTTCTTGACCCGGTAGGTCAGGTTGCGCAGACCCCAGTACTCGATCTTGGCGACGGAGCCGCCGCCTTGTTCGATCAAGCCCTTGATGGTGTCGTTCAGCGCTTCGGCCTGTTGCGCGCTGATGTCCTGGCGCGACATGACCGTGTGCTCGTAAAGAGCCATGCGGTGGTCTCCCTTGGCGGGCGTCGGCGCAGGAGGACCGGGTTCAGTCCTGTCCACGATGGCTCCTGAAGCGGCGGCCGGGATGACTTCCCGAACCCTTTGGATCTCCGCGTCAGGACCGAAGCCCTGGAAAGGCGCGGCCTATAGGGGAAAACGGCCGGCCCGGCAAGGCGGCTCGCCGGCGGCCTATTGCGGACGGATCACCATGCAGGTCACGCGGCGTTCGGCGAGGGTGGCGCACGCGGCCTGGGCGGCCTGTTCGCTCATGCCGGTGAAGCGCGAGCGGTACCAACCCTCGGCGTTCTGGACGGTGCGTTCGGCGGCGGCGAACTGGCTGCGGAAGCGGCGGTTGACCTCGGTCAGCCAGTCCCGGGCCACCGTCTCGTCGCGGAAGGCGCCGACCTGGACGGCCCAGCGACCGGCCGTCTCGCGCACGGTTTCGCGGGCGGGCGCACGCGGCGTCGTGCGGGCGGGGGCGCCGTTGAGGGCCGCGGTGACGTCGGAGGGGCCTCCGGCGCGCAGCAGGGCGGCGACCGTGCGCTCCTCGGACGGGGCCGGGGTGACGCGGGTCGGCTGCGGCGGCGTCGCGGGCAGGGAGGCGTAGCTGACCGCGGTCGAGTCCTCGTCGGCGTCGTCGGCGACGGCGGCGTACTCGACCGGGCCCGCGTTGTCGGAGCCGATGCCGAAGCCCTTCTGCTCGAAATAGGTCTGGGCGATCTGGAGAGGCTGGCCCGAGCGGCGCAGGCGCTCGACTTCGAAGCCCGTTTCCATCAGTTCAGCGACATGGGCGTTGCGGCTGGCGGTGGTGCGGCCTCCCAGGACGATGGTGATCAGCCGCCGGCCGTCGCGCACGGCCGAGGCGGCGAGATTGTAGCCCGAGGCGTTGGTGTAGCCGGTCTTAAGGCCGTCATATCCGAACTGGGTGCGCAGCAGGCCGTTGGTGTTGCGGTACTCGCGTCCCTCGTACACCCAGTCGTGCAGCCCGAAGTACCTGTAATACTGGGGATAATCCCGCATGACTGCACGGGCGAGAATGGCCAGGTCGCGGGCCGAGGTGATCTGGCGGGCGTCGGGGAGGCCGTTGGGGTTGACGTAACGGGTCTGGGTCATGCCCAGCTCGCGCGCCTTCAACGTCATCCGCGCGGCGAAGCGGTCCTGCGAGCCGCCGACATGCTCGGCGATGGCCATGGCCATGTCGTTGGCGCTGCGCACGGCGGTCGCCTTCATCGCATTGTCGAGCGTGATGGTCTGGCCGGCGGCGAGGCCCAGCTTGGACGGGGGCTGGCTGGCCGCGCGGGGCGAGATAGTCAGCACGTCGTCCAGCTTGACCTTGCCCTCCGTCAGGGCCTCGAAGGTCAGGTAGAGGGTCATCACCTTGGTGATCGAGGCGGGATAGCGCCGGCTGTCGGCGTGGCGGGCGAACAGCACCTCGCCCGTCTCGGCATCGACCACGATGGCGGCGTAACGGGTGTTCTCCTGGGCGAGCAGGGGCGCGGTCGAAGGGGTCGCCACCAGGGCGACGATCAGCATCAGCGACAGCAAACCACGGCGGATCACGGCGAAGATCGGCAAGCGCAGGCCTCTTACTTTTCCAGGCGCGACGGCGGCCCCACCACGCGACGCAGACGAAAGGCTAACATGCGTCATCGGGGTTTCGTGAGGGTAAACAAGCCGTCAACGGATTTGTGAAGCGCGTTCTCCTGTCGGGCGCGTCAGACAACGACAATGGTGCAGCGCACAAAACGCCCTTGACCTTTCTTCGCAGGTGCACCATATGGCCTCATGCAGCGACGGCGCATGCCGCCGCCCAAGCGATCACAAGCGGCCAGCCCGCGACAGGTTCAGGAGAAACACCATGGCCGACAGCGCCGAAACCGTGAAGAAGACCGCCGAAACCGCCAAGGCCGCCGCCGACAAGGTTCAGGCCCAGGCTGAGAAGATCCAGGCCGCCGGCGCCCAGGCGTTCCGCGAGGCCGCCGACAAGTCGGTCGCCGGCCTGACCGAGCTGAACGCCGAGGGCAAGAAGAACCTCGAGGCCCTCGTCGCCTCGGCCACCGCCGCCCAGAAGGGCGCCGAGGCCCTGTCGGCCCAGACCGTGGCCTACAGCAAGAAGACCTGGGAAGACGGCGTCGCCGCCGCCCAGTCGCTGGCCGCCGCCCGCTCGGTCCAGGAACTGGTCGAACTGCAGACCAACTGGGCCCGTTCGGCCGCCGAGACCTACCTGGCCGAGGTCACCCGCATGACCGACGTCTTCACGGCCTCGGTCAAGGACAGCTTCAAGCCGATCAACGAGCGCGTCACCGCCTCGGTCGAGAAGTTCCAGGCCGCCCGCTAAGGCGCCGACGTCAACGACTCGCGAAGGGCCTCGGCGGAGACGCCGGGGCCCTTTTCGCATGTGCGCCCGCGCGGAATTTCCCGCACTCCCCGGGAACCGGAGCCCGTCACGCAAGCTGTGACTGGACGCCGCTTCAAATCAGGCCATCATTCCCTATCTGTCCATCGACTCCCCAACCGGACAACGAATGCCGCCGTCACGTAAGATCGGTGATC
>JAEYUE010000310.1 GCA_023433655.1 Pseudomonadota bacterium
GGTCCAGGCAGGAGAAGGATTCGGTGACCTCGGTGCGGTTGATGGGGGTCTGCAGCCACAGACCGTCCCGGCCCTGACAGCCGATCTCGTAACGGTCCTGATCCTCGCCGACGCGGCCGATCCAGGCGGCCTGATCGACCACGCAGCCAGGTGATATCCCGGTCGCCAGGGGGCGCAACGAGGCCGCCGCATCGCGGTTCTGGTCGAGCAGGCACAGGGAGGTCGCCGGCCGCGACGGATCGGCGGCGCGTAGGGCCTCCTCGGTGGCGGCGAGGTGCAGGCAGTTGAGTATGGCCGGCGGTTCGGTGGCGACCACGAGATAGCCGGGTCCCTCGCGGCAGGCGAGCTCGTAGATGTCCTTGCGCTGACGGGTCTCGCCCGGATTGTGGGCGGCGACGATCTCGCAAGGCACGCCCGCCGCGGCGAAGATCGCGGCGCTGCGCTCCCGGACAACGGGCTCCGGCGTGGCCCGTCGGCTGCCCTGCGGCCAGTTGCGCAGCTCGGCGGCGCGCAGATACGGGCCGATGGGACCGAGGTGGTCGCCGTCATGGTGACCGTCGGACACCTCCTGGCCGCCCAAAGCGTTGGCTCCGGCGGGCTCGTCCTGGGCGAAGGCGGCGCCGCAGAGGCCCAGGGCGGCGGTCAGGGCGAGAAAAAGCACACGCAATGATCGGGCGAGAACCATGTCCGCCTCCTCTGGAAGAACAACGTCATCAGAGCGCCAACGAGCCACGCCCGTCAAACCACACTGTCGGGAGCGTTCGCGTGTTGCGTCGCACAAGGCGCTGGCTCTAGATGCGCCATGCTCCCGCCCTCCCCGGCCACGCTGACCGTCGACCTCAATGCGCTCGCCGCCAACTACCGCACCCTCGAGAGGATCGGCGGCGTGCCGGTGCACCCCGTCGTCAAGGCCGACGCCTATGGGCTCGGCGCCGAGGCCTGCGCGGCGCGGCTGCTGCGCGAGGGCGCGCGGACCTTCTTCGTGGCGCGCACGCGCGAGGGCGAGCGGCTGAGGGCGGCGCTCGGGGCCGAGCCGGCGATCTATGTGCTTGATGGCTGCCTGACCGGACGGGCGGGCCGGCTGCGGGCGGCCGGGCTGCGGCCGGTGCTGAACACGGCCGGGCAGCTGGCGGACTGGCGGGGCGCAGGCGGCGGGCCCTGCGGCCTGCAGATCGACACGGGCATGAACCGGCTGGGCTTCCGGCCCGAAGCGGCGCCCGGGCCGTTCGAGGGCCTCGATCTGGTGCTCAGCCATCTCGCCTGCGCCGACGATCCGGCCGAACCGATGAACGCCCGGCAGCGCAACGCCTTCGCGGCGGCGGCGGAGCGCTATCCGGGCGTGGTGCGGTCGTTCGCCAATTCCGGCGGGATCTTCCTCGGACCAGAGTACGCCTTCGACGCGTCCCGACCCGGCATCTGTCTGTACGGCGGCGGGCCTGAGGGGCGGCCGGACGAGCGCATCCGGCCGGTGGCGACCTTCACCGCCGAGGTGCTGCAGGTGCGGGAGGTGCCGGCGGGCGAGAGCGTCGGCTATTCGCGGGGCTTCATCGCCCGGGGACCCCGCCGGATCGCCACCGTGGCCGCGGGCTACGCCGACGGCGTGCTGAGGAGTTTCAGCCCAGCGGGCGAGGTCTGGATCGGCGGGGCGCTGGGACCCCTGGCGGGCCGGGTTTCGATGGACGTCTGCGCCGTGGACGTGACCGGGCTGGACGTCGCCGTCGGCGACCTCGCCGAGCTGTTCGGGCCGAACCGCGCGCTGGACGAGGCGGCTGCCGCCGCGGGGACGGTGGCGTGGGAGCTGCTGACCTCGGTCGGGCCGCGGGTGCAGAGACTCTACGTCGGCTGATCCTGCGTCATTATCGGTCGTACGTCCCGCAGCGCCCCCTGCCCCGCCCGCGCCGACTGCTGTAAGGCGACAGCATGGCTCGAGACGGCGCAATCCATGTCTGTCAGTCCTGCGGGGCGGTGCACGGCAAATGGTCGGGGCAGTGCAGCGCCTGCGGCCAGTGGAACTGCATCGTCGAGGAGAGCCGCTCCGCTCCGCCGGGAGCGCTGAAGCCGGCGGCGACCAGCCGCGCGCGCGGGCTGCAGTTCGAGACGCTGAGATCCGATTCGCCCGAGCCGCCGCGCCTCGTCACCGGCGTGACCGAGTTCGACCGGGTCTGCGGCGGCGGGGTGGTGCCCGGCTCGGCCATCCTGTTGAGCGGCGATCCGGGCGTGGGCAAGTCGACCCTGCTGCTCGACGTGGCCGGGCGGGCGGCCATGGCCGGGCGGCGGGTGGCCTACATCTCCGGCGAGGAGGCGGTCGAGCAGATCCGCTCGCGGGCGAAACGGATGGGGCTGGAGCAGGCGCCCGTGGAACTGGCCTCGGCGACGGCGCTGCGGGAGATTCTCGGCACGCTGAAGCGCGAGCGATTCGACATCGTCATTGTCGATTCGATCCAGACGCTCTGGAGCGATGCGCACGAGGCCGGGCCGGGATCGGTGACCCAGGTGCGGGCCTGCGCCGGGGAGATGGTGCGGCTGGCCAAGTCGCAGGGCGTGGCCGTGGTTCTGGTCGGGCATGTGACCAAGGACGGCCAGGTGGCCGGGCCGCGCGTGGTCGAGCACATGGTCGACGCGGTGCTGAGCTTCGAGGGCGAGCGGGGTTATCCGTTCCGCATCCTGCGGGCCGGCAAGAACCGTTTCGGGGCTACCGACGAGATCGGCGTGTTCGAGATGGGCGACGCAGGCCTGCGCGAGGTGGCCAATCCCTCGGCCCTGTTCCTCGGCGAGGGCAAGGAGCGGGCCCCGGGCGCGGCGGTGTTCGCCGGCATCGAGGGCTCGCGGCCGGTGCTGGTCGAGGTGCAGGCCCTGGTCTCGAAATCGGCCTACGGCACGCCGCGGCGGGCGGTGGTGGGTTGGGACACCGGCCGGCTGGCCATGGTGCTGGCCGTGCTGGAGGCGCGCTGCGGCTTCGGCTTCGGAGACCAGGACGTGTATCTGAACGTGGCGGGGGGCCTGAGGGTCAACGAGCCGGCGGCCGATCTGGCGGCGGCGGCGGCGCTGGTCAGTTCGGCCACCGACATGCCCCTGCCGCAGGGCTGCGTGGTGTTCGGCGAGATCAGCCTGTCCGGCGAGATCCGCGCCGTCGGCCGGGCTGAGGCCCGATTGCGGGAGGCGCAAAAGCTGGGCTTCGATCAGGCCCTGTCGCCTCCGCTGACGGTCAAGGACAAGGGCGTGAAGGTCACGCCGGTCAGCCGCCTGACCGAGGCGGTCGAACGAATCTCGCAAAACCGGTATTGAGGACTTGTCTCCTTCCCGTCGCACAGCGATGGGGTGGTGGATCGGCGGCGCAGCCGACGCGACGGAGGGGCGGTTGAAGCGAGCAGGGTCCGTGGGGCGGAAGGAGCCCCTCCACCGCTTCGCGGTCCCCCTCCCCATCTGCGATGGGGTGGAGACATGACCGGCTTCGACGTCATCGCCATTCTGGTCATCCTCGCCTCGGCCGCGGCCGGATGGGTGCGCGGCGGCACGCGCGAGATCATCACCCTGCTGAGCTTCGTGTTGGCGGCCTTCATCGCCCTGGTGGCCTTGCCGGTGACCGCCCCGATCGGGCGCGGTCTGGTCGATCCCGACTGGGCGGGGACGATCCTGGCCGCGGCAGCGTCCTTCCTGCTGATCTATTTCGGCATCCGCATCTTCGGCTCGGCGCTGTCGAAGCGGGCCCAGGCGCATCCGCGACTGGGCGGGGTCGACCGCTTCATCGGCGTGTTCGTGGGCGCCGGACGGGCGCTGGTGCTGCTGGGCGCCGTCCATCTGGTCATCGTCGCGGCCATGCCGGGCGAGAAGACGCCGCGCTGGCTGACCGAAGCCGCGCTGCAGCCGGTGACGCAGGGCGCGGCGCGGGCCATCCAGATCGTTCTTCCGGGCATCGGCCGGGGCGCCGACGCCCTGACGCCGGTGGTCAGTTCCTCCGTGAGCAGAGGGCTTAAGGACGATGACGCCTTGCCCCCGACGCAATCCGGGCCTACCTCCCCACCCGCCTCCCGCTAGTCGCATACCCCGGTCATCGGAGCCCCGACGATGTCCCATTCCATCGCCGCCCCTGTCGTTCACCGCGAGCATTGGCGCGACGCCGACGACGATCGGCCGCGCCTCGAGTGCGGCGTCTGCGGCGTGTGGGGCGCCGAGCCCAACGCGGCCTCCTCGATCGTGGCCCTGGGTCTGCACGCGCTGCAGCATCGCGGCCAGGAGGCTTGCGGCATCGCCAGCGTGCACGAGGCGCGCTTCCACACAGAGCGCCACATGGGTCTGGTCGGCGAGGCCTTCGGCGGGGCCGACCTGTCGGAGCGGATGCCCGGCTCGGCGGCGGTGGGCCACACCCGTTATTCGACCGCCGGCGGCAGCTTCCTGCGCAACATCCAGCCGATGTTCGCCGATCTGGACTCGGGCGGCATCGCCATCGCCCACAACGGCAACCTGACCAACTTCCTCTACCTGCGGAATCTGCTGGTCGGCGAAGGGGCGATCTTCCAGTCGACCTCGGACTCCGAAGTCATCCTTCATCTGATCGCACGCAGCCGGAAGGCCAAGATCGTCGACCGCTTCATCGACGCGGTGGGCCGGATCGAGGGCGGCTACGCCCTGGTCTGCCAGACGCGTTCGAAGATGATCGGGGCGCGCGACCCGCTGGGCATCCGGCCGCTGGTGCTGGGCCGGCTGGGCGAGGCCTGGGTGCTGGCGTCCGAGACCTGCGCGCTGGACACCATCGGGGCCGAGTTCGTGCGCGACGTCGAGAACGGCGAGATCGTGGTCATCGACAAGGGCGGGCTGCAGTCGCTGAAGCCCTTCCCGACCCGCGGGGCGCGGCCGTGCCTGTTCGAATACGTCTACTTCTCGCGGCCGGACAGCGTGGTGGACGGCCGGTCGGTCTATGAGGTGCGCAAGCGCATGGGCCGCGGCCTGGCGCGCGAACACGCCGTCGAGGCCGACGTGGTCGTGCCCGTGCCCGACTCGGGCGTGCCGGCGGCGCTGGGCTACGCCCACGAAAGCGGCATCCCCTACGAGATGGGCATCATCCGGAGCCACTATCTGGGTCGCACCTTCATCCAGCCCAGCCAGGGCGCCCGTCAGAAGGGCGTGCGCATGAAGCACAGCCCCAACCGCCGGGTGCTGGAGGGCAAGCGGGTGGTGCTGATCGACGACTCGATCGTGCGCGGGACCACCTCGGTGAAACTGGTGCGGGCCGTGCGCGCCGCCGGCGCGACGGAAGTGCACCTGCGCTCGGCCAGCCCGCCGATCCTGTGGCCGGATTTCTACGGCATCGACATGCCCGAGCGCGACCAGCTGATCGCCGCCAACATGTCGCTGGAGGAGATGCGGGTTCACCTCGAGGTCGATTCGCTGGGCTTCCTGTCGGTCGACGGCCTTTACGAGGCGATGGAGGCCGGGCCGCGCGATCCGCGCAATCCGCAGTTCACCGACCATTACTTCACCGGCGACTATCCGACGCGTCTGCTGGACCGGGAGATCGAGGAAGGCGGACGGGAAGTCGCCGCGCGGCAACTTTCGCTGCTGGTGAGCGCTTAGGATCGCATGATCCAGCTCGGCTATTTCACCATAGACACCGCCGACCTCGACAAGGCCCGCGCCTTCTACGGCGGCCTGTTCGGCTGGCGCTTCGACGAGGCCCAGTCGCATACGGCCTACGCCCATGTGGCCGACAGCCAGCCGCCGTTCGGCTTCATCAAGGTGGAGCGGCCGAAGAACAACGAGCACCTCTATTTCCGTGTCGAGGACGTCGACGCCCTGTGCGAGCGGGTCGTCGAGCTGGGCGGCAAGGCGGCGGTGCCTTCCGACAGCCGGTCGGGCCGGACCGCCGTGGTCGAGGACGACCAGGGCGTCAGCTTCAGCCTGTGGCAGCCCGCCGCCGGATTCTGAGCCGGTTTCGCTTTCGACCGACGGGCGGGCGCGCTATCAGGCCGCCATGTCAGAGCTTCCCCTGAAAGACCGCATCGCCCTCGTCGTCGGGGCCTCGCGCGGCATCGGCTACGAAAGCGCCCTGGCGCTGGCCAGGGCCGGCGCGCACGTCATCGCCACGGCGCGGACCCAGGGCGGGCTGGAGGAGCTGGACGACGCCATCTTCGCGGCCACCGGCAGGCATGCAACGCTGATCCCGTTCGATCTGGTCGACGGGGGCGCCATCGACCGGCTGGGCGGGGCGATCTTCGAGCGCTTCGGGCGGCTGGACGTCTGGGTGCAGGCGGCGGCGACCATGGGGGCCGAGGGGCTGACGCCGATCAGCCATGCCGACCCGCGCGGCTTCGCCAAGGTCGAGAAGACCAACTTCACCGCCGTCTATCGCCTGATCCGTTCGCTGGAGCCCCTGCTGAAGGCCTCCGACGCCGGCCGGGTGATCCACCTGACCACCAGCGTGGCGACGAAGCCGCGGGCCTTCTGGGGCGCCTATGCGGCGACGAAGGCCGGGGCCGAGGCGCTGATGAAATGCTGGGCCGACGAGATCGAGTCCATGCCGATCCGGGTGTCGATCGTCGATCCCGGCCGGATGCGGACGGCGATGCGGGCCCAGGCCTATCCGGGCGAGGATCCGGAGACGGTCGTGCACCCTTCGGCGATCGGCCCTCTGGTCGTCGAACTGGCGCGCGGGGACGTGGAGCCGCCGCTGGAGGTCAGCTTCCGGGAGTGGAGCCAGGGACCGGGAGTGGCGGGGCTGGTCTAGTAGATCCGCCCAACGTCCCAGCCGGTCAGGGCCAGCAGGTGAAGGCCCAGGCTGTGTTCCAGCCCCTGCCTTGGTGACTGGCGTGCCCGATAGCGATAACCGAGCGCCGGGTCCGCGGCCTCAATCAGCCACACGGCTCCATCGAGACCGAACGAGCAACCATTGGCGGGCGCCTCGAACAGGCCGACGCGATCGATGGCCGCCTGCAGAGCTGTCGTTTCAGCAGGACTCAACTGACGAACCAGCTCCACCTCCCGACTGACGCCCGGCTCGTGCCCGAAGCCATGCCCGGCGGGCCGTCGCCGAGCCGTCATCGTCTGGCGACCATCCGCCGCCGTGTCCACGCGAACCACCACAGGATCGTGGAAGCTTCTTATCCAAGTGAATCGGATGGAAGGCGGCGTGTCAGCCGGACGACGGTACAGCGAGGGCTCGCCGAATGCGGACAGCTCGCCCGAATACCATTCGTCCTCGGAATCCCGCTGCACGATGCGGCGTTCGAACACGCCTGGCAGGGGTTCGCAGACCGCTGACGCTGTTCGCAGGCTGTCCGGGAAGTAGTCAGTGCGCTGGCTGCTGTACCAACCAGCGAACATCGCGAAGGCGAGGACGAGGAAGGTCAGAACCATCGCCAGCCCGCGTGTCACGCCGTCCTCCCCCGTTGGCGCACTACTTCTTCGGCGCGTGCTTCTGGCCCGTGCGCACCCGGCCTGAACGCGACACCTGCCGCGCTCCGCCGCGGGCGCCCTTCTGGACGGCCACGGACGAGCCGGCCTTCTTGTTGGCGCTCGATTTCAGCCCCGAGAGCGGCTTCGTCCTGCCCTTGCCGGCCTTCTTCTGCTCCAGCGCCTTGCCCGGAAGGTTGGACAGGCGCTCTTCCTTCTCGGCCTTCTTGATGACCCGGCGCGGCGCCGTCTTGGCGTCGCCCTTGTAGCGTTCCGGGCCCGACTTGGCGCCGCCGGGGGCGTAGGGGTTGGCGCTGCCGGCCTTGACGATCAGTCGGATCGGCGTACCGGGCAGGTCGAAGGACTCGCGCAGGCTGTTGACCAGATAGCGCTTGTACTGCTCCGGCATGGCCTCGGCGCGGCTGGCCATCAGCACGAAGGTCGGCGGCCGGGCCTTGGTCTGGGCCATGTATTTGGGCTTGATCCGCTTGCCGTCGACCGCGGGCGGCGGGTGGCGCTTGGTGGCCAGCGACAGCCAGGTGTTGAGGTCCTTGGTCTTGACCTTGACCGACCAGGTCTCGTGGGCCTTGAGCACCGCCGGCATCAGCCTCTCTACGCCGCGCCCGCTGTGCGAGGACAGGGCGACGAAGGGCGAGCCCTTGAGCTGGGGCAGCTTGTCGTCGGCCATGCGCGTCAGTTCGGCGAGCCGCGACTGGGGATTTTCCTCGAGGTCCCACTTCGAGGCGACATAGACCAGGGCCCGCCCTTCGCGCTCGACCAGGTCGGCCAGCTGCAGATCCTGGGTGTCGAAGGCGTCGTCCTTGTCCATGACCAGGATGACGACCTCGGCGAAGGTGATGGCGCGAATGGTGTCGGCGACCGACAGCTTCTCCAGCTTCTCCTGGACCCGGGCCTTGCGGCGCATGCCGGCGGTGTCGACCAGCCGGATGTTGCGACCCTCGTACTGCCAGTCGACCGAAATGGAATCGCGGGTGATGCCGGCCTCGGGACCGGTCAGCATTCGGTCCTCGCCGATCAGGCGGTTGATCAGGGTCGACTTGCCGGCGTTGGGGCGGCCGATGACGGCGATGCGGATCGGCTTGTCAGGCTCGTCGACCTCCTCGACGAGGATGTCCTGCGAAGCGGTCACGATGGCGGCGTAGAGGTCGGCCATGCCCTCGCCGTGCTCGGCCGAGATGGCCACCGGCTCGCCGAAGCCCAAGGCGTAGGCCTCGCCGATGCCGCCGCCCGATTCCCGGCTTTCCGACTTGTTGGCCAGCAGGATGACCGGCTTGTGCTGATGGCGCAGGCGGTCGGCGAAGATGCGGTCCAGGGCGGTCACGCCCTCGCGCGCGTCCATCATGAACAGGATGACGTCGGCGTCCTCTATGGCGGCCTCGGTCTGCTCGCGCATGCGGGCCTCAAGGCTCTCGTCGGTGACGTCCTCATAGCCGGCGGTGTCGATCAGGGTCAGGTCGAGGTCGCCGATATTGCCGTCGGCGTAGCGCCGGTCGCGGGTCACGCCGGGGCGGTCGTCGACGAGCGCCAGGCGCTTGCCGACGAGGCGGTTGAACAGGGTCGACTTGCCCACATTGGGGCGGCCGACGATGGCGACCTTGAGAGCCATGTCGGCCTTCTAACGCAGAACCGGGCGATGCGTCAGCGGATGCTGACCAGCGTCCCCCGGTCGGTGAGCACATACAGGGCGCCGTTGTAGGCGGCCGGAGCGATGAAGGCGGGGCCGCCCAGCTTGACCGACGCGGTCTGGACGCCGGTCTTGGGATCGAAGGCCACCAGCTCGCCGTCCGAGTTGGTCAGCACCAGCCGGTTCGAGGCGAGCAGCGGACCCGACCAGCTGGGACGCACGGTGCGGTCCCAGAAGCCGAAGAAGCCGCCTTCCTGACGCACCCGGCCCTCGTTGAGGTCGCGGGTCCAGTAGACCTGGCCGGTCTCGCGGTTGACCACCGTCAGCTCGCCGGCCTTGGA
>JAEYUE010000317.1 GCA_023433655.1 Pseudomonadota bacterium
CCCAGCTGGCCGCCAAGCGCGCCGGCACCCAGTCCACCAAGACCCGTTCCGAGGTCCGTGGTGGCGGCGCCAAGCCCTGGAAGCAGAAGGGCACCGGTCGTGCCCGTGCCGGCACCATCCGCGCCCCCCAGTGGCGTGGCGGCGGTGTCGCCCTGGGCCCCAAGCCCCGCAAGTACGACCAGAAGACCCCCAAGAAGATGAAGCGCCTCGCGCTGGCCTCCGCGCTGTCGGACCGCGCCGCCGAGGACAAGGTCATCGTCGTGTCCGCATGGGACTTCGACGCTCCCAGCACCCGGGCCGCCAAGGCGGCGCTCGCCGCCCTCGGCGTCGCAGGTCGGGCGCTCGTCGTCATCGACCCCACCGACATCGTCGCCGCCAAGAGCTTCCGCAACCTGACCGACGTGCACGTGATCATCCCCGGCGAGCTGAACACCTACGACGTGCTCGTGAGCGACGTCGTCGTGTTCACCGAGGCCACGCTGCCCGGCTCGACCAGCGCCCAGACGACGGAGGTCGCATCATGAAGGATCCCCGCGACGTCATCCTGCGACCGGTCGTGAGCGAGAAGTCCTACGGGCTGCTCGACTCCGGCGTCTACACCTTCGAGGTCGCTCCGTCGGCGTCCAAGCCGGAGATCCGCGACGCCGTGCAGGCGATCTGGCCCGGCGTGAAGGTCACCAGCGTCAACACGCTGAACCGCAAGGGCAAGAAGAAGCGCAACCGTCGCAAGCCGACCTTCGGCAGCCGTCCCGACACGAAGCGCGCCATCGTCACCCTCGCCGAGGGCGGCGACCAGATCGACCTGTTCGAGGTGAAGTGACATGGCCGTTCGCAAGCGCAAGCCCACCAGCCCCGGTCGTCGCTTCCAGACCGTCTCGGACTTCTCCGAGATCACCCGGTCGGAGCCCGAGAAGTCGCTGCTCGCCCCCAAGCCGAAGTCGGGCGGACGCAACAACCACGGCCGCAAGACCTCCCGCCACCGCGGCGGCGGTCACAAGCAGCAGTACCGCGTCATCGACTTCAAGCGTCGCAAGGACGGGGTTCCGGCCAAGGTCGCCTCGATCGAGTACGACCCCAACCGCACCTGTCGCATCGCCCTGCTGCACTACGCGGACGGCGAGAAGCGCTACATCCTCGCTCCCAAGGGCCTGCAGGTCGGCGACTCGCTGCAGTCGGGCCAGGGCTCCGAGATCCGCACCGGCAACGCGCTGCCGCTGCGCTACATCCCCGTCGGCACCGTCGTGCACAACGTCGAGCTGAAGGCCGGCGCCGGCGGCAAGATGGCCCGCTCCGCGGGGGCGAGCGTCCAGCTGGTCGCCAAGGAGGGCGACTTCGCCACCCTGCGCCTCCCCTCGACCGAGATGCGTCGAGTCCCGATCGACTGCCGCGCCACCATCGGCGAGGTGGGCAACTCCGAGCACGACCTCGTGAAGGTCGGCAAGGCCGGTCGCAACCGCTGGAAGGGCGTTCGCCCCCAGAGCCGCGGTGTGGCCATGAACCCCGTCGACCACCCCCACGGTGGCGGCGAGGGCAAGACCTCCGGCGGACGCCACCCGGTGTCCCCGTGGGGCAAGCCCGAGGGCCGTACCCGAGACCAGAACAAGCCGTCCCAGAAGCTGATCGTCCGTCGTCGCCGCACCCGCGGCTCGCGCCGGTGATCTGAGCGAGGAACACCGATGCCCCGCAGCCTCAAGAAGGGCCCCTTCGTGGATGACCACCTCCTCAAGAAGGTGGACGTCCTCAACGAGCAGGGCCAGAAGACCGTCATCAAGACCTGGTCTCGCCGCTCCACGATCATCCCCGACATGATCGGCCACACCATCGCCGTGCACGACGGCCGCAAGCACGTCCCGGTGTACGTCACCGAGGCGATGGTCGGCCACAAGCTCGGCGAGTTCGCTCCCACCCGGACCTTCAAGTTCCACGCCGGGCAGGAAAAGGGCGCGAAGGGACGTCGGTGATGGCTTCCATCGCGTTCGACGAGCGCAAGACCAACGAGCGCCCCGGCGTGCGTGCGGTGCACCGCAACGCCGGCTTCTCGGCCTACAAGGCACGGGAGGTGCTCGACCTCATCCGCGGCAAGTCCGTGAGCGAGGCGCGCACCATCCTCGAGTTCTGCAACCGCGAGGCCGCCGAGGTCATCATCAAGGTGCTGGACTCCGCCGTCGCCAACGCCGGCAACAACAACGACATCCCGCCGGAGGAGCTCTTCGTGTCCGCGTGCTTCGCGGACGAGGGGCCCACCATGAAGCGCTGGCGCCCGCGTGCTCGCGGCCGTGCCACGCGCATCCGCAAGCGCACCTGCCACATCACGGTGATCGTCGGTCGGTTCAGCCAGACCGAGCTCGATCGCATCCGTGAGCGCCTGGCGAGCAAGGGCCGCACGACGACCGACGCATCGGCCAGCCGTGCCCGTCGTGTCGCCCGCAGCCGCTCCGGTGCCGCCGAGGCGAGCACCGAGGAGCACGTCGACGCCGAGGCCACCGAGGCAGAGGCCGCCGAGGCCGCGGCCGACGAGGCCGCGACCGAGACCGTGGTGGGCGACGAGTTCGCCGAGACCGCCTCGGCCGAGGACGACTCGGCCGACGAGGCAGCCGACGCCGACGACAGCACCGACGCCGACGACACCACCGATGCCGGCGACGAGCCCGAGGCTGCCGCCGACGAGACCGAGAAGAAGGACGACTGATGGGTCAGAAGGTCAATCCCTACGGCTTCCGCCTCGGTGTCACGACCGACTGGAAGTCCCGCTGGTTCGCCACCCGTGAGGAGTACGTCGACTACCTCATCGAGGACTGGAAG